>NZ_JBHXML010000044.1:0-79125 GCF_042720345.1 Kitasatospora sp. NPDC058478
CGGCCCCCACACCGCCCGTTAGGTACTTAAATGTGGCCCCGGCGGCCCCCAAAAGGCTCCGAATCGCAGCGGGCCGGGCCCGGCGCGGGTGTCTTGTCTCGCGAGCCGGGCCGGCCTGGGCGTGTCCCGCGCCCATGTCCACTGCTGCGGAGATCACCCGGTCGAGCGGTCACCCGACATGACCATCCCGGGTGGTCGATTCGCCCCGTAGCAGCGGTGGTTCCTCACCCGACGCATCCGACACATCCGGTGCATCCGGTGCATCCGGCACGGGTCAGAGCGCGACGCCGTGGGCCCGCAGGTAGGCGACCGGGTTGATGTCCGAGCCGTACTCCGAGCCGTTGCGGATCTCGAAGTGCAGGTGCGGGCCGGTCACGTTGCCGGTCGCGCCGGAGAGGCCGATCTGCTGTCCGGCCTTGACGGCCTGACCGATCTTCACACCGATCGAGGAGAGGTGCGCGTACTCGGCGAAGTGGCCGTCGGCGAGCTTGATCTCGACCTCGTTGCCGTAGGCGCCGCCGTTGCCGGCCTTCACCACGACGCCGTTGCCGACGGCGCGCAGCGGGGTGCCGGTGGAGGCGACGAAGTCCTGGCCGGTGTGGTGGCCGGAGGCCCACATCGAGCCGGCCACGCCGTAGGCGGTGCCCAGCTTCGGGCTGGCCAGCGGGGCGACGAAGGCCGAGGCGGCGGCGACCGGCACGGCGGTGACCGCGGTGGTCGGCGCGGCGGTCTGCAGCTGGGTCTGGAGCTGGGCGGACGGCTTGGCCGCCTCGGTCCGGACCTCCAGCTGGGCCTGCGGCTTGGCGGCGGTGGTGGCCGGCGCGGCGTCCTGGGCGGACGGCTGGGCGGGCTTCGCCGGGGCGGCGGGCTTGGCCGGGGCGGCCGGGTCGGCGATCACGAGCTGCTGACCGGGGAAGATCAGGTCCGGGTTGCCGCCGACGACCTCGCGGTTGTGGTCGTACAGCGCCTGCCAGCCGCCCTCGACGTGCTGGGCGTCGGCGATCCGGGACAGGGTGTCGCCGCTGACGACGCGGTAGCTCTCCTGCGACGGGGCCTGGGCCTGGTCGGCGGGAGCGGCGGCCGGGGCGGCGGTGACGGCGGCGGCCGGCGCGGGGTAGGCCTGGGCGCTCATCGCGGTGACGAGCGGCAGGGCGAAGGAGACACCGGTGACGGCGGTGGCGATCCCGATGCGGGCGGCGCGGGGCAGGGCGATACGACGAGCCTGTGCAGGCATGGAATTTTCCTCTCCGACGCCTGCGAGGTGAGCTGTCGGGTTCGGGCTGGAGTTGCCCGGCCGCACATGCGGCTTCACCCCTAGCCGGCCCTGGATCCGGGTACGCGAAAGCGTGCCGTTTCCGGTCCGGCGACTTACCTGTGGGTCCCCCGCTCCTGCCGTACAGAGTTCGGTGCGAGCCACCGGGCAGCGGCAGGATTCGGCGTTCCACCCGGTGGATCCGTCCGGACTGGCCGGGCGGTCGCTGAACTAAAACCCATCCGTTCGGGTGAAGCAATGTCGATCACTTGAACCGGCAACAACCCCCCGAGCTGCGGTGACCCTCCGAATGATCGGCTGCACCGTACGTGCACAATCCATTCACCCGGCGCCACTGATCCACGACGCTGCGCCGATCCCGCCACCGCTGCGCACCCGCCCGCTCACGCACCGCGCACCCACCGACACACCCCCCGGTGACCCTTGTCACGTACGCCCCACGGGCGCAGGATCGGCCCGTGGCCACCTCCGAAGCAGGAACACTGCGCCTGGGCACCTCGCGGGGACGCTGGGTCCTCCTCGCGACGGTGCTCGGCTCCAGCATGGCGATGCTCGACGGCACCGTGGTGAACGTCGCGCTGCCCCGTATCGGCACCGATCTCGGCGCCTCCCTCGCGTCCCTGCAGTGGACGCTCAACGCCTATCTGCTCACCCTGGCCGGACTGATCCTGCTCGGCGGCGCGCTCGGCGACCGGTACGGCCGGCGCCGGGTCTTCCTGATCGGCGTGCTCTGGTTCGCCGCCGCCTCCGCGGCCTGCGCCGCCGCCCCCACCATCCACGTGCTGATCGCCGCCCGCGCCGTCCAGGGCATCGGCGGGGCGCTGCTCACCCCCGGCTCGCTCGCCATGCTGCAAGCCGTCTTCCACCCGGACGACCGCTCGGCGGCGGTCGGCCTGTGGTCGGGCCTCGGCGGGGTGTCGGCCGCGGTCGGCCCCTTCCTCGGCGGCTGGCTGGTGGACGGCCCCGGCTGGCGGTGGATCTTCCTGCTGAACCTGCCGCTCGCGGCCGCCGTGGTCGCGGTCACCTCCCGGTTCGTCCCCGAGAGCCGGAACGAGAGCGCCGTCGGCCGCTTCGACGTGCTCGGCGCGCTGCTCGCCGCGCTCGCCCTCGGCGCGATCACCTACGCGCTGACCGCCGCCGGAGAGGGCCTGTCCCCCGCGGTCTGGCTCACCGGCGCGATCGGCCTGCTGCTCGGCGCGGCCTTCATCGCGGTCGAGCGCCGCGCCGCCGAGCCGATGCTGCCGCTCGGCCTCTTCTCCTCCCGGCTGTTCACCGCCGTCAACCTGGTCACCCTCTGCGTCTACGCGGCGTTCAGCGGGGTGTTCTTCCTGCTGGTGGTGCAGTTGCAGATCGTCTCCGGCTTCTCCCCGCTGGTCTCCGGCCTCGCCCTGGTCCCGATCACCGTGCTGATGCTGACCCTGTCGGCGCGCGCCGGGCGGCTGGGCAAGCGGATCGGCCCCCGGATCCCGCTCACCGTCGGTCCGCTGCTGTGCGCCGCCGGGGTGCTGCTGATGCTGCGCACCGGCCCCGGCTCCTCCTACTGGGCGGACGTGCTGCCCGCCGTCACGGTGCTGGGCTGCGGAATGACCCTGCTGGTCGCGCCGCTGACGGCGACGGTGCTGGCCGCCGTCGAGGTCCGGCACGCGGGCATCGCCAGCGGCGTCAACAACGCCGCCGCCCGCGCGGCCGGGCTGCTCGCGGTCGCCGCGCTGCCCTCGCTCGCCGGGCTGAGCGGCGACGCCTACCGGGTGCCGTCCGCCGTGGACTCCGCCTTCCGCACCGCGATGCTGATCTGCGCCGGGCTGCTGGTCACCGGCGGGCTGACGGCCTTCGCCACCGTCCGCGGCAACGTGCTCGCGCCGGTGGACCGCCCGGTGGCCGAGCCGGACTGCGAGTGGGCCTGCGGCACCACCCCGCCGCTCGACCCGGGCCACGTCCACACGGACGAGGGCCCCGCCACCGGATCGGCGGCAGGGCCCTCAGCCGGCTGACGAATCGTCAGGAAGTACTGCCCGTCAGAGAATGTCGGCCGGCGCGTACTTGGCGGCCTCCGGGTAGGCGGCGGCGACGGCCTCCACCTGGCGGACCACCTCGGCGACCTGGGCGCCGGCCGCACCGGTGAAGGAGAGCCGGTCGGCCAGCAGCGCGTCCAGCCCGGCCCGGTCCAGCGGGATCCGCTCGTCGGCGGCCAACCGGTCCAGCAGCTCGTTCTCGCGGGCGCCCGCACGCATCGCCAGCGCGGAGGCGACGGCGTGCTCCTTGATGACCTCGTGCCCGGTCTCCCGGCCGACGCCCGCGCGCACCGCGCCCATCAGCACCTTGGTGGTGGCGAGGAACGGCAGGTAGCGGTCCAGCTCGGCCTCGATCACGGCGGGGAAGGCGCCGAACTCGTCGAGGACGGTCAGGAAGGTCTCCAGCAGGCCGTCGAAGGCGAAGAAGGCGTCCGGCAGCGCGACCCGGCGCACCACCGAGCAGGAGACGTCACCCTCGTTCCACTGGTCGCCGGCCAGCTCGCCGGTCATCGAGGCGTAGCCGCGCAGGATGACGGCCAGGCCGTTGACGCGCTCGCAGGAGCGGGTGTTCATCTTGTGCGGCATCGCCGAGGAGCCGACCTGGCCCTCCTTGAAGCCCTCCGTGACCAGCTCGTGGCCGGCCATCAGACGGATGGTCTTGGCCAGGCTGGACGGCGCGGCGGCCAGCTGGACGAGGGCGGTGAGCACCTCGAAGTCCAGCGAGCGCGGGTAGACCTGGCCGACGCTGATGAACACGTTGTCGAAGCCGAGGTGCCCGGCGACCCGGCGCTCCAGCTCGGCGAGCTTGTCGGTGTCGCCACCGAGCAGGTCCAGCATGTCCTGGGCGGTGCCGACCGGGCCCTTGATCCCGCGCAGCGGGTAGCGGGAGATCAGCTCCTCCAGGCGGCGGAAGGCGACCAGCAGCTCGTCGGTGATCGACGCGAAGCGCTTGCCCAGGGTGGTGGCCTGCGCGGCCACGTTGTGCGAGCGGCCGGCCATGACCAGCTCGGAGTGCTGGGCGGCCAGGCGGGCCAGCCGGACCAGCACGGCCACCGTACGGTCGCGCACGTGCTCCAGCGACTGGCGGATCTGCAGCTGCTCGACGTTCTCGGTCAGATCCCGGGAGGTCATGCCCTTGTGGATCTGCTCGTGGCCGGCGAGTTCGCTGAACTCCTCGATGCGGGCCTTCACGTCGTGGCGGGTGACCCGCTCACGGGCGGCGATCGAGCCGAGGTCGACCTGGTCGATCACCCGCTCGTAGTCGGCGACGGCGTTCGCCGGTACCTCGACACCGAGGTCCTGCTGGGCCTTCAGGACGGCGAGCCACAGGTGGCGCTCGAGGACCACCTTGTGCTCGGGGGACCACAGCTGGGCCAGGGTCGCCGAGGCGTACCGGGAGGCCAGGACATTGGGGATCTGGGGCTTCGCGCTCACGCTTCGCAAGCCTAACAGCCGAGGTCAGCCGGAACGTCGGCGCATCGGGCGGCTACGGCCCGGGCCGGAGCGGACGGCTCCGGCCGGGCCCGCCCGACGGCTCCCGCCGGGCGCGGCGCGGTCCGTTACCGGGCGGCTCACTGCGCGGCTTACTGCGCGGCGCCGGCCCGGCCGGCCAGCACCGGCAGGACCTGCCCGCAGATAGAGTGCAGCGCGATCCGCTGCTCGTCGGTCATCGCCTCGAACGCCTGGTGGGTGCGGGCCATCTCGCCGCGGATGCGGTTCAGGATCTCCCGGCCCTCGTCCGTGATCACGACGATCTTCACCCGGCGGTCGCCGGCGGCGGCCTCCCGGTGGGCCAGGCGCAGCGTCTCCAGCCGGTCCACGATCCCGGTGACGTTGGAGGCGTCACAGCCCAGCCGTCCGGCCAGCGCCCGCATCGGCACCGGCTCCTGTACCGCGCCGAGCGCCTTGGCCTGCGAGGAGGAGAGCCCGTGCCGGGCCGCGGCCGCCGCGAAGTCCTGGAAATACGCGGCGCCGACGGCGGCCAACGCCTCCATCAACTCGGCGTTGGTCGGTACGGTCGTCGTCGCTGTCGAACCCATGGGGTCAGCGTACGGCCGAGTGCTTCAGCAACTCAAGCTTTGACCACGGCAACCGTCGACGGCTTGACCAGAACTGCAGCACCGGCCGGTCGACAGAGCTTCCGGCCGGTCGACAGAGCTTAGAGCACCAGCTGATCGAACAGGTGCCGCAGCTCCGGCTCCGGGTCCGCGGTCAGCCCGGTGTGCACCGGCCCCGGCTGGACGATCGCGCTGCGAGGAGCGGTCAGCCAGCGGAACCGCTGCCCCGGGCTGTCCCCCGCCGCCGGACCGGCCTGCGGGCCCCCGGCGCACACCGCCTCGATCCCGTGCAGCGCCCGCCGCACCCCGTTCACGTCCGCCACCGGGTCGAGCGCCAGCAGCCGGGCCTGGTCCAGGTGCGTGCGCGCGGCCAGGTACCCGTTCTGCCGGCAGTACAGCAGCACCCCGACGTTGACGCACTCGCCGCGTTCCACCCGCGGCACCGCGCGGATCACGGCGTACTCGTAGTCGTGCAGTTCGACGGCGGCCGGCAGCGCGGGCGTCCTCGGCTCGGTCATGCGGGCACCTCCGGCAGCCAGTCGCGCGGACCGGCCAGTCGGCCGGTCAGCTGGGCGCGGTACGCGGCGCGCACCGCCTCGGGCGAGTCGAAGCCTGGCTCGTCCAGCAGCCAGACCTCCGGGATCCTCGCCACCGCGCCCTCGATCGCGGCCTCCGCGAGCGGCGCGAGCGCCTTGTCCGCGGCCGTCAGGTCCGGCCGGGCCCGCAGCAGCGCGTGGTCCGAGGCGTCGTACGGGCGGCGCACCCAGGCGGCGGCGCCCGCCCAGTGATGGTGGAAGATCAGGCTCGCGCCGTGGTCGATCAGCCGCAGCCCGCCGGTCGCCACCAGCAGGTTGGGGTTGCGCCAGGAGCGGTCGACGTTGCCGATCAGCGCGTCGAACCAGAGCACCTGGCCGGCCAGCTCCGGATCCACCTCGAAGCAGAGCGGGTCGAAGTTGAGCGCGCCGCTGACGAAGGCCATCCCGAGGTTGGTCCCGCCACTGGCCCGCATCTGGTCCTGGACCTGCTGGTCCGGCTCGCTGCGGGCCAGCACCGGATCCAGGTCGACCGTCACCAGCTCCGGCACCGGTAGCCCGAGCCGCCGGCCCAACTCCCCGGCCAGCACCTCCGCCACCAACGCCTTCCGGCCCTGCGCCGCACCGACCCATTTCAGCGCGTACAGCCGCCGGTCGTCGGCCTCGACCAGGCCCGGCATCGAGCCGCCTTCTCGCAGTGGCGTCACATAACGGACCGCCGTCACCTCGGGGAGCACGCCCCACAGCCTATCGGTGCCGACCCGTCACCTCCTCCCCTCCGTACGCCCCCCGTCCCACCCCTCCACCATCCGCCCCACCCCGGTGGCAGCCCCCGCTGCTCCGTGCGAGTGTGGCGGACAGCAATGGGGACCTTCGCGGTTACGACCTGCACGGCAAAGGGATGAGCGATGGAACGACCTCGGATCCTGATCGTGGGCGGTGGCTTCGCCGGCCTGGAGTGCGCCCGCCGACTCGAACGCAAGCTCGCGCCGTCGGAGGCCGAGATCTCGCTGGTCACACCGTTCAGCTACCAGCTCTACCTGCCCCTGCTGCCGCACGTCGCGGCCGGCGTGCTGACCCCGCAGTCGGTCGCGGTCTCCCTGCGCCGCACGCTGCGCCGCACCCACATCGTTCCGGGCGGCGCGATCGGCGTGGACCCGGCCTCCAAGGTGTGCGTGGTCCGCAAGATCACCGACGAGGTGGTGGCGCAGAAGTACGACTACCTGGTCCTCGCCCCCGGCAGCGTCACCCGCACCTTCGACATCCCCGGCCTGACCGACTACGCCCGCGGCATGAAGACGCTCGCCGAGGCGGCCTACGTCCGCGACCACGTGATCGCCCAACTCGACCTCGCCTCGGCCACCTTGGACCAGCGGGAGCGCGAGTCCCGGCTCCAGTTCGTGGTCGTCGGCGGCGGCTACGCGGGCACCGAGACGGCCGCCTGCCTGCAGCGTCTGACCACCGCCGCGTCCCACCGCTATCCGCGCCTGGACACCCGGCAGATCAAGTGGCACCTGATCGACATCGCCCCGAAGCTGATGCCGGAGCTGGGCGACGCGCTGGGCCTGGCCGCTCTGGAGGTGCTGCGCGGCCGCGGCATCGAGGTGTCGCTGGGCGTCTCGGTGGCCGAAGTCGGCGCCGAGTCGGTCAAGTTCACCGACGGCAGGGTGCTGCCCTGCCGCACGCTGATCTGGACCGCCGGGGTGGCCGCGAGCCCGCTGATCGGCACGCTGGACGCGGAGACGGTCCGCGGCCGGCTCGCGGTGACGGCGGAGATGCGGGTGCCGCAGTTCGAGAGCGTGTTCGCGCTGGGCGACGCGGCCGCCGTGCCGGACCTCGCCAAGGGCGACGGCGCGGTCTGCCCGCCGACCGCCCAGCACTCCGCCCGGCAGGGCCGCGTGGTGGCCGACAACGTGATCGCCGCGCTCCGCGACCAGCCTCTGGAGCCCTACTACCACAAGGACTTGGGCCTGGTGGTCGACCTGGGCGGCAAGGACGCGGTGTCCAAGCCGCTCGGCGTGGAGCTGCACGGGGTGCCGGCCCAGCTGGTGGCCCGCGGCTACCACCTGATGGCGATGCGCACCAACGCGGCCAAGTTCCGGGTGGGCGCCAACTGGCTGCTCAACGCGACCGCCGGGGACGACTTCGTCCGGACCGGCTTCCTCGCCCGGCAGCCCGCCCGGATGCGCGATTTCGAGTACACCGACGCCTACTTGACGAAAGATCAGGTCCGGGCGCACGCCCAGGCCCTGCTCGCCAAGGGCTGAGCCACCCGGCGCCCGCCTCCGGAACCGATCCGGAGAACGGGCGCCGAGCGCCACAACGTCACGACGTCACCGCGCCGCCAGGTACATCCCGCCCGCGTCCTGCCCCGCCGTGTTGCGGCACGCGTAGTCGCCGCTGCTCTGCCCCCACAGCAGGGTCAGGCAGCGCCCGAGCGCCTGCTGCCCGTAGTAGTTGGGGTGCATCGACTCCTGCAGCACGCCCTGGGTGGAGTTGAGGCCGCCGTCCAGGAAGCGCGCCCATTCGCTGGTGGTCGCGGACGGTCCGGTGGTGGCGGTCGGCTGCCGGGTGGCCGTCGAGCAGACCTCGCGGCCCTGCAGCATGTCGGAGAGGTCGAGGAACTGGGCGCCCTTGGACGCCGCGACCCCGGCCAGCGACTTGGAGATCTGCGGCACCATCGAGTCGCGCGCCCAGTCGGCGTCACCGTCCCAGAACGGGCAGCCACCGGTGTTCGAGCGGGTCCAGCCGCTCTCCGGGTAGCGCATCTCGGCGCTGCGCGGGATCGGCGAGGGGTAGGACTGCAGGACGAGGCGGTAGTCCCCCTGCGCGTAGCCGGCGCCGGCCATCACCGCGCGGATCTCGTCGATCGCCTTGCCGACCCCGGCCATCGCCGTGGGCATCTTCGAGTCGATCGAGGACTGCGCGGAGTCGTGGCAGTAGGAGTACCAGATGAGGTAGTCCTGGACGCAGTTGGAGATGATGCCGCCGAAGCCGAGGTCGTTGCCGCCGATCGACAGCGTGATCAGCTTGACGTTGTTCTGCCGTGCCACGGTGGCGAGTTGGTCGGCCTGCGGGGCCTCGCCCTTGAGCGTCTGGCCGCCGTTGGCGGCGCGGAAGATGTTCGCGGTGACGGCGCCGGAGCAGGCCAGGTTGATCTCGTTCTGCGCGCCGGTGGAGGCGCTGAGCACCTCGGCGACATCGGAGCGGTCGCAGCCGCTCGCGGCCGTGGGGCCGTAGATCCGGGAGGCGTCGGCGGAACTGCCGTTCCAGGCGCGGTCGGTACCGGCCCGGCTGCCGCTGGTGCCGGCGGCGTTGCCCATCCAGCGGCCGGCCTCGCCGGAGATGTAGCTGTCGCCGAGCGTGACGCTGGCGGTGGGGCCGCCCGGCGCGGCGAGGGGTACGGAGGGGGCCGCGGCGGCCGGCGCGGCGGCGGCGAGGCCGCCGGCCATCAGACCGCCGGCGGCCAGCGGGAGGGCGAGGGCCGCAGTGAGCAGCCGTCGGCGGAGTCGAGGGGCGCTGCGGGTGATGCTCGAACTGTTTTCGGGCACGGCGGAACTCCTGCGGCTCGGTCTTCCCGTGCGGTGGGGACGGGAAGACGCCTAGGTGAGGGTGGGCCGCCGGCCGGTGGCGCGATGAACATGACATGCCCGCACTGGTTACCGCTAGGTATCTGCACCAGGTTTCCCGCTTTGTTACCGCCGGGTTCAGACCAGCGGAGCACCGGGTTCAGACCGGCGGAGCGCACGGGTCGAACCGGACCGGCGGAGCCCGGTTCACACCAGCCGCGAACCGGCCCCGCCCGCCCCCAGCACGGCCGCCAGGTCCTCGGCCAGCCGCTGCGCGTCCGCCGCTTCCAGCTGGGCCACGGTGAGCCGCAGCCCGGGCGGGGACTGGATGCGGTAGCGCGCGCCGGGCGCCGCGACCCAGCCGCGCTGCACCAGCGCCACCAGCACGGAGGTCTCGTCCGGCACCGGCACCCAGACGTTCAGTCCGCTCTCGCCGTGCGCCTCGATGCCGCGCGCGGCGAGTTCGCCGAGCAGCGCGTCCCGGCGGGCCCGGTAGACGCCGGCCACCCGGGCGACCGGCACCGCGTCGGTGCGCCACAGCTCGGCGACGGCCCGCTGGAGCAGGTGGCTGACCCAGCCTGCGCCCAGGCGCAGCCGCCCGGTCACCCGCCCGATGGTGTCCTCGTCGCCGACGGCCACCGAGAGCCGCAGGTCCGGGCCGTACGCCTTGGCCGCCGAGCGCACCACGGCCCAGTGCCGCGCACCGGCACCCACCAGCGAGTGGTACGGCTGGTCGACCATGCCGTGCCCGTGGTCGTCCTCGATCAGCAGCACGCCGGGGTGCTCGGCCAGGACGGCCCGCAGCTCCTCGGCCCGGCGGGCGGTGACCGCGGCGCCGGTCGGGTTCTGCGCCCGGCTGGTGACCACCACCGCGCGGGCGCCCTCGGCCAGCGCGACGGCGAGCGAGTCGGGCAGCGGACCCTCGTCGTCCAGCCGGACGGGCGCGGGCCGCAGGCCGAGCGCGGGCAGCAGGTCGAGCAGGCTGCCCCAGCCCGGGTCCTCGACGGCGACGGCGTCGCCGGGGCGCAGCCGGATGGCGAGGATGCGCTCGATGGTGTCGAGCGAGCCGGAGGCGACGGCGATCGGGCCGCCGGGCAGGCCGTCGACCTCGAAGGAGGCGCGGGCGAGCGCGAGCAGCCCGGGGTCGATGGCCGGGTGCCCGTACAGGACGGGCTCGGCGAGGGCGGCCCCGGCGGCGGCCGCGAGGACCGGGGCGAGGTCGGGCAGCAGCGCCGGGTCGGGGTTGCCGCCGGACAGGTCGCGGGCGTGCGGGGGGACGGGGACGCGGATCTGGTCGCGCGGGGTGAGCGCGGGCCTGGGGAGGATCCGGCTGCCCTTGCGGCCGGCGGTCTCGATCACCCCGCGGTCGCGGAGCAGCCGGTAGGCGGCGGCGACGGTGTTGGGGTTGACGCCGAGTTCGGCGGCGAGGTCGCGCAGCGGGGGCAGCGCGGTTCCGGGGGCGAGGCGCCCGGTGCTCACGCCCTGTTCGATGTGGGACGCGATTTCGCTGGCGCGTCGCCCTTTCAGCGGATAGTCTCCTAGCACAAAGCAAATTATGCACTAGTACATAGAGGTTGTCATGTCGGCCCCTTCAGAAGGCTCCGCCAGCTACTCCCGCACCCCCCGCACCACCCCCACGCGCTACAAGGACCGCGCCACCTGGGAGCAGGAGGCGATCCACGACATCCTCGACCACGCGTACATCTGCCACCTCGGCTTCGTCGCCGACGGCGCCCCCGTCGTCCTGCCGACCATCTACGCCCGCGTCGGCAGCCGACTGTACGTCCACGGCTCCACCGGCAGCCGTCCGCTGCGCAACGCCTCCGCCGACCAGGGCCTGCCGGTCTGCCTCACCGTCACCCTGGTCGACGCGCTGGTGCTGACCAAGTCCGCGTTCAACCACTCGGTCAACTTCCGCTCGGTCGTCGCCCACGGCACCGCCCACCAGGTCACCGACCCCGAGGAGCTGGACGTCGCGCTGGCCGCGCTGGTCGACCACGCGATCCCCGGCCGCTCCGCCGACGTCCGCCCGGCCAACGCCAAGGAACTCGCCGCCACCGCCGTCCTGCGGCTCGACCTGGACGAGGTCTCGGCCAAGACCCGCGCGGACGGCGCCGACGACGACCCGGAGGACCTCGACCTGCCCCACTGGTCCGGCCTGATCCCGGTCACCACCGTGCACGGCACCCCCGAGCCCGCCGACTCCACCACCGTCCCGCTGCCCGCGCACCTGCGCGGCTACCCCCGCTGACGGAGGGCCCGCCGATGCTGATCAGATCCTGGGACCGCGGCGACGAACAGGAGTGGCGCGCCTGGCTGGCCGAGGGCCGCGACTTCGGCCTGCTCGCCGCCAACGGCGGACCGGGCGAGGGCCCGGTGCTCGTCCCGACGCACTTCCTGCTGGACGCCGAGCGCGGCGAGATCCTGCTCCACCTCGCCACGCCCAACCCGCTGCTGGCCGCCGTCCGGACCGACCCGCAGGTCACCCTCGCGGTCACCGACGGCTACGCCTTCGCGCCCGGCCACTGGCGCGGCGAGCCGGGCACGCCCACCAGCTACTACGCCTCCGTCCACTTCCACTGCACCGCCGAGCTCGTCGAGTCCGCGGCGGGCAAGGCGGAGATCCTCAACCGCCAGCTGGCGCACTTCCAGCCGGAGACGCCGGACACCCGGGTGGTGCCCGGTGAGGGCGAGTTCTCCCGGCTGCTCCCCGGCCTGCGCGGGCTCCGCCTGACGGTCCGCGAGGTGCGGGCCAAGTTCAAGTACGACGACAAGAAGCCGGCCGACGCCCAGCACGCGATCGCCGACCGGCTGGCCGAGCGCGCGGCCGACCGAGCGAACGCCCCGCACCCCCGGCGCGACCAGGACGCCGCCGCCCGCACCCAACTGCTGCGTCGGCACCGGCGGCGCGTCAGCTGACCGGGGCGCACCGGGCGACCAGGGGGCGCGTCAACTGCCCCGGCAGGCGCACCGGCTGGCCCGGGGGCGCGTCCGCCCGTTCACGCTCCCGGCGCGAACGGCCCATCGCGCCCCTGATGACTGCCCCTGACTGACCCCGAATCACCCGATCGGCCCCCAATTCGAGCAGGGCGGCCCCGCCGCTGCTCGAATGTGAGACGAGCCCTGCCCACTCGGCCGTCAGAGCGGGCCCGTCCACCTCGGGGAGCGCGCTTGTCCACACTCAACAGCCATCGGGCGGGCGAGGCCCACCTCGGGCACGTCATCTTCATCTCCGCCGCCGCCGCGATGGGCGGGTTCCTGTTCGGCTACGACAGCGCGGTGATCAACGGTGCGGTGACGGGCATCCAGAAGCACTTCGCCGTGGGCAACGGCGAAACGGCCTTCGTGGTGGCCATCGCGCTGCTCGGCTCGGCGGCCGGCGCGGTGGCCGCCGGCCGGCTCGCCGACCACCTCGGCCGGGTCCGCACCATGCTGCTGGCCGCCGGCCTGTTCGCGATCAGCGGCCTCGGCTCGATGTTCCCGCCGAGCATCCAGGTGCTGGCCACCTGGCGCGTGGTCGGCGGCATCGCGATCGGCATCGCCTCGGTGATCGCGCCCACCTACATCGCCGAGGTCGCGCCGACCGCCTACCGGGGCCGGCTCGCCTCCTTCCAGCAGATGGCGATCGTGCTCGGCATCACCATCTCCCAGCTCGCCAACTGGGCGATCAACCAGGCCGCCGGAGGTGAGTCCACCGGCCACCTGGGCGGCATCCAGGCCTGGCAGTGGATGCTCGGCGTGGAGACCATCCCGGCCCTGGTGTACGGGCTGATGGCGCTCGCCATCCCGGAGTCGCCGCGCTACCTGATCGCCGACCACCGGGAGGACCAGGCCCGCAAGGTGCTGCGCGAGGTGGAGGGCGAGGACGTCGACCTGGACGCCCGGGTCGCGGAGATCCGCGCGGTGCTGGAGTCCTCGCACAAGCCCCGGCTCAAGGACCTGCTCGGCGGGCGGTTCGGCCTGCTGCCGATCGTCTGGGTCGGCATCGGGGCCTCGGTGTTCCAGC
The DNA here is from genome assembly GCF_042720345.1 of Kitasatospora sp. NPDC058478. Lineage (NCBI taxonomy): Bacteria > Bacillati > Actinomycetota > Actinomycetes > Kitasatosporales > Streptomycetaceae > Kitasatospora > Kitasatospora sp. NPDC058478. The sequence goes on from NZ_JBHXML010000044.1 coordinate 13,451, forward strand.
AGTTCGTCGGCATCAACGTGATCTTCTACTACTCCTCGTTCCTCTGGCAGTCGGTCGGCATCAACGAGTCCAACTCGCTGCTGATCAGCCTCTCCACCTCGATCATCAACGTGATCGGCACGGTGATCGCGATGGCGCTGGTGGACCGGATCGGCCGCAAGCCGCTCGCCCTGGCCGGCTCGATCGGCATGGCGCTCGCGCTGGGCACCGCCGCCTGGGCGTTCTCCTACCGGCAGGGCACGGGGGACACCGCCACCCTCGACAACACCCACGCCACCGTCGCCCTGATCGCGGCACACGTCTTCGTGCTCTGCTTCGCCTTCTCCTGGGGCGTGGTGGTCTGGGTCCTGCTCGGCGAGATGTTCCCCAACCGGATCCGCGCGCTCGCGCTGTCCGTCGCCGCCTCGGCCCAGTGGATCGCCAACTGGGCGATCACCGTCAGCTTCCCCAACCTCGCCGACTGGAACCTGTCGGCGACGTACGTCATCTACGCGGCCTTCGCACTGCTCTCCATCCCGTTCGTGGCCTTCTGCATCAAGGAGACCAAGGGCCGCGCCCTGGAGGAGATGGGCTGAGCCCGCCCCCGTCGAGTCCCCGCCGCATCCGGCCCGACCCCCCGCGAGGAACCCATGCCTGACCAGGGCGGCTCCCGGCAGAACGTCGCCTTCCCGAGCAACGGCCGTACCGCGCACGGGTACCTGGCCCGCCCGCCCCAGGGCGTCGGGCCGGGCCTGGTGGTGGTGCAGGAGTGGTGGGGCCTCACCCCGCACGTCGCGACGATGGCCGACCGCTTCGCCGCGGAGGGCTTCACCGTGCTGGCCCCCGACCTGTTCGGCGGCGCCACCACCCACGACCGCACCGAGGCGGCCCGGCTCACCCGCGAACTCCCGGCCGAGCGGGCCGTCGAGGACCTCTCCGGGGCCGTCGACCACCTGCTCGCCCTGGAGGGCGTGGTCGGCGACGCGGTCGGCGTGGTCGGCTTCTGCATGGGCGGCGGCTTCGCCCTGCTGCTGGCCGCCCGGGAGGGCGACCGGGTCGCCGCGGTGGTGCCCTTCTACGGCCTCCCGCCCGACCCGGACTTCGACTACCGGGGCCTGACCGCCCACGTCCTGGGGCACTTCGGCGAACTGGACGGCTCGATCCCGATGGCCGCCGTCGACGAGGCCGCGATCCGGATCGGCGAGGCCACCGACGTCCGCCCCGAGATCCACTTCTACCCGGCCGGCCACGCCTTCATGAACGACGAGAACCCGCTCGGCACCTACGACCCGCTCCAGGCCGCGACCGCCTGGCGCCGCACCCTCACCTTCCTCTGGGGCCACCTGGGCTGAGCCCGTCCCGGCCGCGAAAACCCGATGGACAGCTGTACGAACCGCGGCCATAGTCTCCAGGTGCCGACCCGACCCCCGCGCCCCCGCCGCCTCGCCTGGGCGAGCCGCAACTTCCGCATCCAGACCGCCGCCACCGTGGTCAGCGGCCTCGGCAACGCCGGCGCCCCCATCGCCACCGCCTTCGCCGTGCTCGGCCACGGCGGCACCACGTCCGAGGTCGGCTACGTCACCGCCGCCCGACTGCTGCCCACCGTCCTGCTCCTGGTGGTCGGCGGCGCCCTCGCCGACCGGATGCCCCGGCACCACCTCATGGTCGCCGCCAACCTGTTCAGCGGCCTGTCCCAGGTCGTCCTGGCCGCGCTGGTGCTGTCCGGGGACATCCGGCTCTGGCAGCTGATGCTGCTCTCCGCCGCCGGCGGCGCCGGGTACGCGCTCTACTCCCCCGCCTCCGGCGGCATGATGCTGCAGGCCGTCGCCCCGGAACACGCCGCCCGGGCCTTCTCGGTGTTCCGGATGGGCCAGAACGCCTCCCAGATCGGCGGCGCCGCGCTCGGCGGCGCGCTCACCGCCGCCGTCGGCCCCGGCTGGGTGCTCGCCCTGGACGGCGCCTGCTTCCTGGTCGCCGCCTCGCTCCGGTTCTTCCTGGAGGCCGAGCAGGCGCCCGCCCCGCAGGGCCACAGCATGCTGCGCGACCTGCGGGAGGGCTGGCGGGAGTTCGCCTCCCGCCGCTGGCTCTGGGTGGTCGTGGCGCAGTTCTCCGTCCTGGTCGCCTGCATCGGCGCGGTCGAGTCGGTGTACGGGCCGACGGTCGCCAAGGAGCGCCTCGGCGGGGCGTCCGACTGGGGTCTGGCGATGGCCGCCTACGGCGTCGGGCTGGTGGTGACCGGCGTGCTGATGGCCCGCTGGCGGCCCCGCCGGATCCTGTTCGTCGGCAACTGGGGGGTGTTCCTGTTCGGCGTGCCCGCCCTGGCGCTGGCGGCGGAGGCGCCGCTGCCACTGCTCGCCCTCGCGATGTTCCTGTCCGGGGTCGGTGTCACCGTCTTCGGCGTCAACTGGATGATCGCGCTCCAGCAGGAGATCCCCGAGGAGATGTTCTCCCGGGTCGCCGCGTACGACGAGCTCGGCTCCTTCTCGCTGTCCCCGATCGGCATCGCGCTGGCCGGCCCGGCGGCCACGGTGCTCGGCCTCTCGGGCGCGCTGTGGGCCTGCGCCGTCGTCTGCCTGGTGCTCAGCGCGGTCGTGCTGCTGGAGCCTCAGGTCCGCCGACTGGCCCGCAGGAGCACCGCCGACGCACCGGTGGCCGCCGCCGAGCCGGTGGCCGCGCCGTGAGCGCCCCGTGCGCCCCGCGTGCGCCCGGCCGTACGCAACCACTGGTACGCCAGGTTCGTCCGACCAGGTAAGTCACACCACCGTCTCTGGGGGGCCACTGGTGCCGAAGCCTCTGTTGTTCCTGGACGTCGACGGGGTGCTCAACCCGGTCTGCCCGCACCCGGACGCCGGGTTCGACACCCACACCCTGCTCGGCTACTCGGTGCTCCTCTCCGCACGGCACGGCGCCTGGCTGCGCGAGCTGGCCGGCACCTACGAACTCGTGTGGGCCACCACCTGGAAGAACGTACCACCCTTGCACCTTGTTCCCGACCTGCGGAAATGCGCTGAGGTGTTGGGTGCCACGTCCCTGCCGGGGCCCGTGCGGCCTGGCCCCCGAAGGCGCCCAATCAGGGCATCGTCCTCCGCCCCGGCATGCTGATGGGCATCCACGGCCAGGGGGCGGGGCGCAGACCGGTTGCTTCCTCAAGCGGCCGGACGCGGTACCCGGCCTTGATCATCTGGGCCTGGAGCCAGTTGGAATCGCACCCGTAAACCGTCGCGAGCCTTCTGACTCCAACTCCGGAGTCGTACCGGAGGGCGATGGCCGGCAGCGCGGCGATCACGAGCGCCTTGAGCATGGCCTGCCGGTCTTGTTCGGTGGTGGCCCACATAGCTACTCCTGAGGAGGGTGGGGAGTCCTCCGCCCTGCGGCAGCGGGGGCAGTCGCAGGGCGGAGGCGGTCCTGCCGCTGGGGGTTGAGGGCGGCGGGGGTGCGGTGTGGTCTGGTCGTTTCGTCCGAAGTTGCGGAGCGTCGGAGCGGATGGGTCGTTGTACGGGTCGGGGGTTGGGAGGCGCTCGCCGTGCTCGACGGGCGCGGCTTCGAGCGGGGCCTGCACCGTCTGGTGGTGGCGGGCGTCCGCAGGGGCGGGGTGGGACGGTCTCTCGTTGTCCAGGTGCCACTGGGCTGAGGTCACTGCGTGCCCATTCGGTGTGGCAGCCCCCGCCCCACCGATCTTCCGCGCGACCGTTGGGGCGGGGGCCTTGGCCCGCCGCTCGCGGACCTCTGAGGCGTCCGGGAGCGGCGGGGGTCTGGGTGTCAGCCCCGGGTGGGGGCGGGGTTGTCGGGGCTGTCCAACCACACGGTGTGGCTGTCGGGGGTGACGGTGAGGCCGAAGCGGTCGAAGCCCGGGCGGCCCTGGTCGTCCCACCAGTGGTAGGCGGCCTCCACCTCGTCCCAGAGGTTGCGGGGGCCGGACTGGACGACCTCGTAGGCGGTGCGGCCCGGTTCCCAGTCGGCGGTGGCCCAAGACGTCACGGCCGTGTCGTGCAGCCACAGCGTGTACGTTCCGTCGTCGTACCGCTCGGTGAGCGGGAACGCTTCGGGCACTTGCACGCCGACGGCGAACATGGCCAGCCAGTCGCCCAACTCCTGCGGTGACAGGTCGGTTTGGGACTTCACTCCGTCGGCCGGCCACGGCCCGGACAGGTACTCCAGGCTGCTCGGGCGGGGAGTTCGCTGCTGGCGCAGGCGCATGAACGCCGAGGACCCGACGAAGTGGCCGCTGGCCGTCCCGTCGTCGCCGACGGTGAGCCGTACCGCGGCTTCCCCACCGTACTGGGGCCCCCACGGGGCGACGATCACCCCGCCCGGTCTGGTCTGGGACACCCAGGCGTGCGGGATCCGTCCGACGGAACAGGTGGCGATGACGCGATTGAACGGCGCGCCGTCCGGATGGCCATCGGCTCCGTCGCCAACCACGGACGTCGGGAAGTACCCGGCCCGCGCGAGGCGGCGTTGGGCGGCGGCGGCGTTGGCCTCGTCGACCTCGATGGTGACGACGTTGCCCGACCCGAGGCGGTGGGACAGCAGGGCAGCGTTCCACCCGGTGCCGGTGCCGATCTCCATCGCCCGGTCTCCGTCTTCCACGTTGAGCGCGGAGAGCATGGAGAACACCATGGTGGGCATGGAGTTGGACGATGTGGGCATGGTGCCCTGGTCGTCGCCCTCGTGGGTTCCGTCGTCCCACTGCGTGGTGAGCGGGACGTCCGAGTAGACCGCGTGCCACCACCGCGCCGGGTCGGTGTAGCGGTGGACGGCCTGGCCCTGGCAGACCCCGTCTGCCTTGCCCGGCCAGACGGTGTCGGGGATGAACTGGTGGCGAGGTACGGCGTTGTACGGTCCCAGCCAGTCCGAGGTAAGAGACCCGTTGTCGATGAGCGCGGAGGCCAGCCGGGTCCGACCGGCCTCCGCTTCGTGCTTGGCGCTCACTGGCTACTTGCCGCCCGCCGGGCGCTGGCCGTCGCTGCTGTTGCCACCCTCGTCCGAGCCGCCGCCGCCGTGCTTGTTGCCGCTGTTGCTGTCGTCCTGCTGGCCGCCCCCGGTGCCGGGGCCGGAGCCGCCGCCGTGCTTGCCGCTGTCGCCAAAGCTGGGCATACAGGTGTTCCCTTCTCGGTCGGTCAGGCCGGGGGCTGATGCCCCCTGGCCCGTCGTGCGTCTTACTGGCCCGTCCCGGCCGTTCTTTCCCAGGGTGGCCGGGGCGGGGGTCTGTGGGTGCTACTAGGGGTTCGACGGCTGCTCGGCCCGGATGTTCTCCCCGTCGGAGTCCTTGATGATCAGGACGAGCGGCACGTCGTTGGGGATGAACAGTTCCCGGCGAACCGCGTCGGCGATGACGTGTTCGAAGTGCTTGTCGATGTCGTCCGCCGCGACGTACGGGTCGGACAGTGCCCCCTCGATTTCCAGCTGATAGCCCTCGGCCGGCACGACTTCCACGTTGACTTCACGCGGCACCGGCGGATCAGACATTTGTATTCCGTAGGGCGTGTAGATGGTGGGGCCCCGCCCCGGTCGTCCCGGTCCGTCCCTGGCGGTCACCGGGGCGGGGGTTGTGCTTCCCCGGCGGCAGATCAGGCACCCGCCGGGGGTCTTAGGGGTCGCCCCGGCCCGATCCCCGACGGATCCGGGACCGGGGCGCCCAGTGGTCCTGCCAAGCCCCAAGGGCAGGACCACCGGCCCGTCAGAGGCCGAAGACCCATTTCCAGGGCCTCTGGCGGGGGCTTGTGACCAGCGCTGGTCGTAGATCCCGACGTTCAGACCGAAGCATCCGCGTCGCCGGATCTCGATCGTGCGGTGGGGCAGCACGCGCACCCACCACAGGCAGCCCGGCTCCCGTTGCTCCTTGTCGAAGTCGAGACCGCCGACGACCAGCAGGACCACGGTGGCGAGGATCAGGACGTGCCCCATCACGAGATCACCGTGCCGGGCTCGACTTTCGGGGAGATCGTCCACGGCACCCGCGCCAGGTGTTCGTAGGACCGGTGCTCCGGGGCCCCCTTGACGTGGACGAACGGCCAGCTCTGGGCGAGGTTGAACGACTGCATCTCGGGGCCCTCGGCCCCGCACACGGTGCCGTCCTCGTCCTCCGCGCAGCACCGGAACTGGTGCAGGACCGGCGGCATGTCGGGCTCGCCGGCCGCCTGGCTCAGCGTCCAGTCCGTGAACCGGAAGACCGTACGCAGGCGGGGGGCCGGGGCGACCTCGCGCGGGGCGGGCAAGTCGCCCACGTCCTGCCGCGCCGGGGAACAGGACGTGTGCGCGAGCGGCAGGCTCGCAGAGGTGTCAGCCATGGTGATCCTCACTCGAAAATCCAGCGCCACGTGGCGTGGCGGTGCTGCAACTCCCGTGTGCGCTCCCGAAGGAGGCGCATGCTGTCCGACTCGACAGGCACAAGGACCACCGGTTCTTCGGACTCGTTAGCTGCCTCGGGCAGGGCAGGCAAGTCGGCCACCGCCTGTCCGTCGTCCTCGGCGTTCTCCTTCGGGCGGCTCGACACGGGACCTACGCCGGGCGCTTGTCGAGCGCGGCCCGCAACGCGGCACGGCGGTGGGGCGTCCGGGCCCGGATGATGCAGTCGTTGCAGATCGGGTGGCAGGTGCTCTGGGTGTCCCCGGGGGCCTGGAGCGAGGTGCCCGCGCAGACCAATGTCTCCCGGTAGCAGACCCAGCAGGTCCCCTCGCGGTAGCCGTCGGGCCGGTCCATGACGACACCCTCGCCCGCGAGCCGGCCGGGGGGCGGGGCACTCAATCCGCGGGCTCCAACTCGCTCAGCAGGACGAACTCCGGGTACGGGTCGGCGGAGCTGTCCCGGTTCACCCAGGCGTGGGTGGCGAGCCTGCTCGGGGTCTCCGCGACGGTGCCCGTCCAGCTGTCCGCGCGGTGTCTGACCGGGTCGCCCTGGATCACACTGACTTTCACAGTTGCGCCTCTCCGTTGGGGAGGTGGGTGAGGGTGTCTAGCCACGCGTCGCACGTGCGTCGTCAGAGTCGGGCTCGTACGGACTTCCTGTAGCCCACGCAGTCCTTGCAGGAGCACGTGGACTTCACGGCGGCGATCTGAAGCAGGTCGCCCGGGGACCGGCCCCTGTCGATGGCCTGAGCCGCCCTGTAGTCGTCCAGCGGGTTCCACCCCGCCGGGGGGTTGGCCTTCTCGACCTTCGTGGGGCCCGTCACGACTTCGCGGAACACCCGAGGGGGGCGTCTGGCCATCGATCTGTCCTCCTTCGCCGAGGCCGCAGGGGAGGGGGTTACTCTGCGTTCATGTCCGCCGAGCCGTTCATCCACGACGACGACGATCACGATGCGTGCTGGATCTGCCCGAGTCTTCGGCTCCCCGTTGGGGCGTTCGATGTGCTCGAACGCCCCAACGGGGACTACCCGTTCAACCCGGAAGACGGCTTCCGGTACAGCCGGGAGGGAGTCCCGGCCTGTGTGCACGGAGACCGCATCGGGCTGCCTCCCGGCCGGTACGCGAGTGCCGGCGAGGCGTTGCCCGAAGGCTAGAAGGTGATGGCGTGCTCGCGCCCACTGCGGGCGAAGCCGATGGAGCCGTACTTCTCGGCGAGGATGCCCAGGCGGCGGTCGACCTCGGCCTTGTCGAGCCAGTAGCGGGTGGGCGGCTCGGCGCCCCACGCGGCCAGGTACGCCGCGTGGGTGTACTCGCCGCCGGTGTAGTCGGTGTGTTCCTGATCGGTCTGGTGGATCAGCGTGAAGCCGGTCCGCTCGGCGATGCGGGCGAGCAGCTGCGGCTGCGCGATCATCGCGTGCGTCATCTCGTCCACGGGGACGGGCAAGGCCAGCTCGGCGTCGGTCTCGCTGCCGGTCAGCTCGAACGCCGCCGCCTTGAGCGCGATGGCGCGCAGACCCTCGGCGAACAGCGGAACCTTGTCGGTGTCGAGGTTCCACTGGCTGATGGTCGGGAACCCGGTGAAGCACTGCCAGTCACTGGAGTACTCCAGGGTCGCCGCCTCGAACGCCGAGAACTCGGGGTCCGCGGTGATGGCGGCCAGGATCTCGCGGGCGCGCTCGCCGACCTTGCCGGCGGCCGGCATGGTGCTGGTGGACATGCTGGTCCTCCTGCTGGGTGGTTGAGGTCACTGCACGGGGCTCTGTGGAGCGGAGCCGCGCAGCAACGGTCACTAGTCGCCAGAACATCCCCTCAGTCCTGGGCGACTGACAACCATTCAACGCGCCTTCGAGCCGGCAGGCTCACGAAGAAAGACCGCCTCCTAGTCGCAGCCCGCCGGAAGACTTTGCCATTCCTTGGCAAAAGCCGGGTAGGGGCTACCGCCGCGGCGGTACGGTGAGTGCATGGTGGGTCACACATCCGACATGGTGCTCGGTAGGCGCCTTGAGCAGGCTGGCCTGAGCTACAGCGAGTTGGCCGAGGAGATGAATGGGAAGCTTGAAGAGCTGACCGGCAAGCGCGGCACATTCAGCGATCGAACGGTGTTCGATCTAGTCCACGGCAAGACCACGAGGCCCCACGGTCGAACATGCCTCGCTTTGGAGGCAGTATTTGAATGTCCGACCGAAGACCTCGGTTTCACCCCGCCGGCCACGTTCCGATCGGCGTTGAACCTGGAGGGCCGCGTGCAGCGACGAACCTTCCTCTCCACTGCCCCACTTGCTGCCGTGGCGGCAGTCAAAGGCACAGGATCGACCCGCTACCGGGTAGGAGCCGCTGACGTAGATCAGCTCAATCTGGAGCTTGCCAGGCTCATCGCCTCAGACAATCGCGCTGGTGGCACTGTGGAGACGGAACAGCGGGCTTCTCGGCTAGCGCGACAGACACTCGACCTTCAGAAGCGCGGCAGTGTCAGCCAGCGCACACGGTCACGGCTCTACACGACAGCCGCGCTGTTCGCCAGCAGCGCGATGTGGGCGGCCATCGACGGGCGCAGGCTCGAAAGTGCGGAGGGCCACCTGAACCAGGCGGTAACGCTAGCCGGCCTCTCGAATGACCCATCAACTCAGCTGCGATGCTGGGGGTTCGCTGGGGTCTTGTACAGCCACATGGGCAGGACCGCCGACTCCATGGCAGCCAGGGAGGTTGCGCGGTCCACGTCGATCGTGCGGCGCGACCCGTTCTACGCCTCGCTGACGCACGCCCGTATGGCTATCCAGCACGCACGAAGCAGCGATGCGACTGCCATGCGTCGGTGCCTTGGGTACGCTCGGGACGCGTTCGGCCGTATCGATGTGACACGCTCCCGGCCTGCTTGGACTGCCTTCTTCGATGAGGCCGAGCTGGAACTCTTGTCCGCAACCGCTGCCTTCGAAGCTGGCCTGTGGGCCGACGCTGAAGCCCATGCTCACCGGAACCTCTCGCTCCTGCGTCCTTCGATGCAGCGGAACCATAGCCTCACACTGGCCTACCTCGCTAACGCGCAGCTTCGACAGGACGAGATCGAAGCAGCGGTGGCAACAGCGAAGATGGTTCCGGCCTCTGCCAGTCGTGGTCGGACTGGGCACATGCTTGGCCGCTTCACCGCGACCCTCGCTAAGGTCGCTCCCGGCAGTCCGCACGCCCAGGACTGGAATGACCATCGGAGGGAAGCGCATGCCTGAGACCACCCTGATCTTCCGCCACGTCACCGATGTGGCGGAAGCCCATCAGATCATCGTCAACCTGCATGTAGAGGTCCGCGGCGACTTCGGCCTGATGGATCGTCCGTTCAACTCGCCGGAACGCTTTGGTGAGCGGCTGACTGGGCACTCGTCCCGCCCCGGCTGGGAGGCCGTGATCGGGTACGACGGCGACGAGCCAATTGGGTTCTGCTATGTCGTCCCGCTTGGGCCGGACACCAAGTGGTGGTCGTCAATGATCACGCCCCTGCCCGAGCGATACGCCGACGAAGACGGGCGGCGCACGCTGGCATTCAACGAGATCGTCGTTCGCGGCCCGTGGCGAGGTAAGGGCGTTGCCAAGCAACTGCACGACGAGGTGCTGGGTGGCCGCTCGGAGGGGCGTGTGACGCTCCTGGTCAACCCACAGGCCGGAGACGGCAAGGTGAAGGCCGTCTACGAGTCGTGGGGGTACCAACAGATCGGTTCTCAGCAGCCGTTCTCCGACTCGCCCGTCTTCTCCGTGATGATGAAAGAGCCGCTGAAGTAGTGCCAGCAAGGCCCCCGGCTCTCCCGGGGGCCTGTCGGTTCAACGGCTTACCAGCGTTGGCGGCCATGCCTAAATTGGTTAGGCGGGGCCAGGGTGGGGCCTGGTGTCACCCGGTACTTCTCCTCTTCCTCCGGCGGTAGGAGCGGGACGGCGATCGACAGCTCGATGGCCGCGACCTGGCGGGTGAGGTAGCCCCGTCGGCCGGCGGCGTCGGCCACCCACGCCCCGGAGGCGTCCTTGGGCATCCAGACGCCCCCGCGCTTCTCCACGGTGCCGACCTGTTCGCCGAGGCCCCGTACGACCCGGTAGCGGCCTCTGCGGCCCTCGTAGTCGAGTTCGAAGCACCGCGGATTCCATCGGCCGTCGGCCAGGACGTTGTCGGGGTGAACGCTCAGGGGTAGTGCCTTCCGTTCGGGTGGGAGGGGGTGGGGTCTGGTGCCATCGGCCGGCGGGGGTGGGCTCTGGTGTCCGCTCCCCGATCTCGACGCCGTCGGCGAGCAGCTGCCGGACGGCGGCGTCGGCCTGATGCTCGTAGCGGTGGCGGGAGATGAAGTGGCCGTTCTCCCGGATTTCGTACATCTCCGACGGGAAGTCGCGGTCGTTGAGGGTGACGTCCAGGCGGCGGTCGTGGCCGGCACCGGTGACGCTCCAGCGGCCGGCAGCCACCGCAGACCACGTGAGGTGGATGTCCGCGCCGGTGCGGGCCCGCTGGGCGCGCTCGCGCTCGGCCTGCTCGTCGGCGCGGCGCTGGCGGGCGGCCTCCAGCTCGGCCTGGTGCTGCTGCTCGGCCTCCTCACGACGCCGCAGGAACTCGGCCCGGCTCTGGGCGGCCTGGCGTTCCAGCTCCAGGGCGCGCTGTCGGGCGGCTTCCCGGCGGCGGCGGGCTTCCTCGCCGCCGGGCAGCGGGGGCAGGGCCTCGGGCTCGTGACGGGCGGGCCACGGCTCGGCGAGGTCGGCGCGGTGGTGTTGCCAGATGGTGAGCATGGCGCGGCCGTCGGCGGTGGCGACCACGTCGCCGTTCTCCTCCTGCTGGAGGAACCCGGCCTTGATGACCAGCTCGACCACACGGCGACGCACCCTGCGGCCCTTGGCGTCGATGCGGGCCCCGGCCGGGACGAGGCGGTAGCCGCTGCCGTCCCACCACACGCCGCCTTCGCCAGGGGGCAGGGTGGCCGCCGCGACGAGGGCGTAGACCCTGCTGGTCCACCCGGACTTCTCGCGGGCCTCCCGGGTGCGCTCGGCCGTGATGAAGCGGCGGAAATCGCTCTCGTGGTCGTCGACGTGGAGGCGGGCGGCGTGGTGGGCGTCGTCGCGGTGGCCGTGGTCGTCGCCGACCTGGGCGGGGCGCCCGGTGTACCGGTCGCCGCACCACAGGCACCACACCTTCCCGCCCTGGCCGCGATAGCCGCCGGGGCCGACGCCGACCGGGCACGGGTTGCGCAGGCCCCACTCCAGGGCGGTGCCGCCTCCGGGTATCCAGAGGGCGCGGGTGGGGGTGGGCACTGGGGTCTCCTGGGGGTGGGGCCTGTGGTCACGCAGGGTGGTGGAGTGGGTGGTACGGCGTAAGGGCCATGTCGTTAGTGTCATTTTTTTGACACTTTAAAAAAGATATATACACAGCACTCTTACGGTGGGACTCAATGCCAACCGGGCTCCGACACCCGGCACTTCGACACCGGAGCCCCACCCCTGGGGAGAGGGTGGGGCCCGGTGCCAACGGGGCTCGGTCAGTCGGTACCGAGGGCTTCGAGCCACTGCCCGGCGTCCATGCCGTCGATGGTCGGGTGGCCGTCGCGGAAACGGATGTCCCGGGGTCCCAGGGAGATGCCGAGCAGCTGCCCGAGGTGCAGGCACTCCCGGACGACGAGTCCCCGGTAGGCGGCTTCGGCGCGGGCCTGGGCCTCGTCGCCGTAGTACTGGCGAGGCTGGTCCCCGGCGAGCATTCGGCCGGCCGCACCGTACGCCTGGCGTTCGATGGTCCACGTGCCCTTGGCGTCGGGGGCAACGGTGAAGCGAATGGCTATCAGCAGGTGCTCGGGGTGGGGCTGCGGGTAGGTGAGGGTGTAGCGGGTGGCGGCAACCGTGGGGGCGGGCACTGGTGTCTCCGGGGCAGTCGGGGTGGGGCCTGGTGTCACGGCGGGGCTCAGCCGTGGACGGTGGACAGGTGGCGCTTGCGGGTCTCGTCGGTGTAGCCCTTGGCGGTGTTCCGGGTGGTCCACCCGCAGGTGCAGGTGGCGGTGGAGTACGCGCGGCCGGGGCATCCCTCGGTGAGCGGCTTGCCCGAGTTGGTGTGCTTGTGGCTGGGCGGGCATTCGGTGCCGTCGGTGTGGTGGTCGGTGCGGGGCGCGCGGAACTTCGGGGCGGGGGTGGCCTTCGGGCGGCGGGCCCGGAGGGGGCCGGGCTGGCCGCTGGTGCCGGTGCGGCTGATGCTCTCCTGCTCGGCGTCCCACTCGGCCTCGGTGAGGGCATCTCCGACGCACAGCGGCTCGGTGTGGTCGTACCAGGCGTTCCGGTCGGCCTGGACGATACGTTCGGCTTCGGCCTCGGCGGCCTTTCGGCTGGACGCGAGGACGGGCACGGTGTGAACGCGGATCTCGTCCACGGCGACGATGAACTTGGGCATGCTGTGGCTCTCCTGGGGTCTCGGGGTGGGGCCTGGTGCCTACGCGGCCTTCGCGGACTTCTCGGCGGGCAGCGAGGCGGCAAGGGCCAGCAGTACGGCCTCGGCCATGTCGGGGGTGAGGTGGGAGCACGTGATCTCGACGCCGCCGTACCGGGCGCGGCTGACCTTGACGACGGCGTGGGGGGACATCCAGGACGTCCCGGGGCCCTGGTTCCACCGCAGGGTGCGGGTGGTGTCCTCGCCGTTGCGCCGGTTCGCCTCGCCGGGCGGCTGGCCGGTGGTCAGCGGCACAGCCTTCAACCGGCGGGCCACGGTGGTGACCTCGTGCACGTCGGTGAGGTGCCTGTGCTGCCTGGCGCTCATCTCGGCGACTGCCGCGTCCAGGGTGGGCAGCAGCCGCCGCTGGACGTCCTGGGCGACCTGGGCCGGGGTCTTGGCCCGGGTGACGGTGATGTCCCCGGCTTCGATGTCGTACCGGTAGTAGTAGGTGCTGGAGTCGGGAAGGACGCCGTGCACCCACCACCGGCCGTGACGCAGGCGTTCCTGCTGGATCAGGATGCGGGCCCCGTCCTCGGTGCGGACCAGTTCGACGGCCGGGTGCCAGTCGGGTATCCGGCGCGGTTCGAGGGTCCACTCGTCGGGACCGAGAGCCTGGGCGAGCCCTTCGGCGAGCGTCAGCAGCTCGGCGCGGAGCGGGGCCAGGTTGTCCTGCGGGTTGTGCGCGGTCATGGGGTCCGTTCGCTGGTGCTCGGGGGTGGGGCCTGGTGTCTGGCCGGTCTCGGCACGGCCCGGACCGTGGTCCGGGCCGCACCGGGGCGGGTCAGGCCGCGAGTTCGGTGCTGTTGATCAGCAGGCCGGGCAGGCAATCCTGGAGGAGTGCGGGGATCATCTCGGTGTCGCGGTCGCGCATCCACGGGAATCCGGGGGCGGTGACGATGGCGAAGGGCTCGCCCCCGTCGGCCGGGACGACGACGCGGTACCGGGCGCGGGGCTTGGCCACTGCCGGGCAGGCGAGGCCGAGTTCGCCCGGGTGGGTCTCGCTGGCGACGCCGTAGCGCACGGTGCCGTCCTTCTCGGTCCAGCGCTGCCAGCCCTTGCCCTTACTGCGGACCTTGCCGGGCTTGGTGGCGGGGCGGGGGCCGGGCCCGATCTTCACCTCGCGGCCGGGGCTGCTGGCGGTGGGCAGATCCAGGGCGAGCTGCACGGCCTTGGTGTGCTTGTTCTGTGCGCCGCGCTGCCGGGCCGGGGTGGTCACGGCCACGGTGCGGTGCTTCGTCGTGAACTTCCCCTTGGCCTCGTGCTGGTAGGGCAGGCGGAGCGTGGTGGTGAGGGCGGCGGAGGTGTTCATGGTGGCGCTGTTCCTTCGGTGGTGCGGGAGGGGGTGGGGCCTGGTGTCAGCGGGGCTCGGTCACGCGGCGAGGGCGTGCAGCGGCCGGGGTTCGCGGACCTCGGGCTCATGGCCGTGGCTGTAGCCGTCTTCGCGGGCGTCGCTCTCGAAGAGGAACAGCGCTTCGGCCTCGGCGGCCTCCGCGTCTTCGGCTTCGACCTCGTACTCGTAGGTCTCGGTGAAGTCGATGCGGACGGTGTAGCGGGGCACAGCGGTCTCCTGCGGGTGGGTCGGGGTGGGGGCTGGGGCCCGGCCGACGTCGGGGCGTCCGACGCCGGCCGAGGGGGTGGGGCCTGGTGTCAGCGGCCGTCGTAGGAGATCCACCAGTCACTCGCGCCGGTCTCGTAGGCGAACCACTCGCCGTCGTCGCCGGTCCCGCCGGTGGCTTCGGCCCAGACGCGGAACCCTTCACGGCTGAGCCGCCAGCCGCGCATCCTGCTCGCGTCCAGGGCGCCCTTGCCGTACGCCCGGCTGTCCGTCGTCCACTCGGGCAGCGCTTCGGAGAGGTCGGCCCACGGGGCCCGGATCACCGGCCGCCACACCGTCCGGACGGTTCGGCCGGGGCGGGGCCACTCGACGGTGAGGACTCCGCCGGGCTCCGGGCTGACGGTCGCGCCGTGGTGGGTGACGTGCCGGGCGATCCGTTGGGTCAGGACGTTGACGCTGGTGCTCGGGGAGTCGTTCTCGGTGGCGTAGGCCAGAGCGCCATGTTCGGCGGCGTAGTCGGCGAGGTAGGTCACGAGAGCTTCGTAGGTGTCGCGGGTATTCATCGGTGGCGCCTTGCTTTCCGGGGGTGGGGGTGGGGTGGGGCCTGGTGTCAGCGGCTCAGGAGGAGGCGGAGCACGTCCGCCCTGATGTCCGCGAGTTCCGTCCGCAGCGCGGCGTTCGCGGCGGTGACGGCCGCGACGCGGGCGCGCAGTTCGTCCAGCTCGGCGGGGTCCACCTCGTCGTCGGGGTCCGACTCGGCGCGGGCGATCTTTCCGGCGGGGGTGACGCGCCACATGCCGTGGACGGGCCCGGGGGTGAGGTATCCGGCGTCCGCCAGCCGGGCGGTCGCGGTGCGGTCGGGGTCGGCGACGTCGGCCCCGATGCGGTCGCCGTGCGCCCAGTGGGAGAGGAGCGCGAAGTCCTCGGCGCTGATCACCGGCCGCCCTCCATCTCGCGGATGATCGCTTCGAGTTCTGCGGTGAGTTCGAGCAGCAGGTCCCGGCTGTCGAAGGCGCGGCGGTCGTCGATCTCGTCCCAGTCGTTCATGTGCTCGTCGTCGGCGGGCTGGTCGGGGCTGGTGGGGTCGTAGCTGGGGACGTTGGCGACGAACGAGGCTTCCCAGTCGCGTTCGTTCTCGCGGACACGGTCAACGAGGGCTTGAAGCTGTGCGGTGGACATGGCGCTGTTCCTTCGGGGTCGGGGGGGTGGGGCCTGGTGTCTGAGCGGCCACGGCAGGGGCCGGAGGGGGTCCGGCCGCCACCGAAGCGGCTCAGACCTCCATGCCGCGAAGCGCCGCATTGAACGGGCACATGGCGTCGGTGATCAGCCGGTGCAGGCGGACCCCGGCGGCCCGGCCGCAGTCGTCACAGCTGACCGTGGACGACTCGATCCCGACGCTGTACACGTCCAGGACGGGGGTTCCGTCGGGGCGGCGTCGGACGTTGAACCAGAGCTGGGCGGCGGCTTCGAGCTTCCCGCCGCAGTCCTCACAGGCGAACTCGTCATCGGCGGCGATGTCGAGGTCGGGGACGTCGGCGACGATCGCGGCGAAGGACTGGTCGACGGTGGTGGTCTTGAACAGGTCGACGGGCATGGCTGTGCCTCCGGGGGTGGTTTCTGGGGAAGGTGTGAGGGGGTGGGGTCTGGTGTCTGTGCACCCATGGCGCGGGCCCGGCGGTGGTGCTGGGCCCTCACCAAAGGGGCGCAGCTCAGAGCGACCGGAAGACGTAGTTGCCGCTGGTGTGGGTGTAGTCGCACTCCCACGCGGTCATGTCCAGGGAGGCACGCCACCCCCGGCAGCTCTCGCGTACCGCGCGGTACTCGGCGTCCGTCTCCATGAGCTGGTCGTGGGCGAAGTCCTCCAAGTCGTCCCACTGGCCGCAGTAGGCGTCTTCGAAGGTGGCTACGGCGTACTCGGCGCTGCCCACGTACGCGGCGTAGGCGGTGAGGGCTTCCAGTTCTGCGACGATTCCGGCGTCTTCGGCAAGCTCGGTCAGGTAGTCGGCGGTGCGGCTCACGATGGTTCTCTCTCGGGTCGGTGCGGGGGTGAGGGGCGGGTCAGGCGGCGGTGCGCGGGTCGTCCAGCAGCTCGCCCAACATGAGGTCCAGGCCCCAGGCGGCGACCTCGTCGTGGCGCATGTCCAGGAACGCGGCGCACAGCTCGGGTGCCTGCTCGGGGTGGTCCTGGGCGACCTTGGCCAGTCGCGGCCAGTAGTGGGCGAGTTCAAGGGCGGCGGTGCGGGTCATGGTGGTGCTTCCGTTCGGGGGTGCGGGAGTTGGGAGGGGGTGGGGCCTGGTATCTACGCGGCGCGGCCGTAGATGGCGCGGTAGCCCTGCTTGGAGCCGCGCACGATGGCGCGAACGTCTTCCCGGTACGCGGCCCCTTGCTGGGCGGCGTAGCCGTCCAGGTAGGGCGTCAGGACGTCGGTCATCGGCTTGCCGGTGGTCCACCCGGCTCCGCCGTACAGGGTCGGCGTGGTCCAGCGCACGGGCGGGCACGACTCTTCGAGTGCGCAATCTCGGCAGAGCGGTTCGCCGTCCCGGGCGTCCGTGGGGGTCAGCCACTCGTCGCAGTCGGAGCACTGCGTGTACCCCATGCCGGAGAGGGCGGCTTCCACCATGGCCATGGTGATCTCGCCGAGCGATGGGCAGTCCAGTTCGCGCAGCACGTCCTCCCCGTCCACCCCGTCGGGCAGGGTGAGGGGTGAGCCCTCGATCTCTTCGACCATGGCGGCGTGCTCGCGCTCGCTGTGGTCGTCGTCGTCCAGGATCGGGTATCCGTGCAGGCAGGCCGTGATGCGCTCCGCCACGGCGACGGCGGCCGGGTTGTCGGCGTCGTACATGAGCCAGCCCGTGTCGTCCCACGCGCCGCCGATCGGGCCGCACTCCTCCGTGAACCACCGCTTCGCAGCGGCGTAGTTGGACGCCGCGCGGACCTGCTCCGCCTCGGTGGCGTACCAGTGGTCCCCGTCCTCCAGGAACCCGGACACGCCCATCACGAGCGCGATCCGGGCCCAGTCGTGCCCTTCACACTCCCTGATCAGGTTCTGTGCGGTGTCCCAGGAGTTCCCGAACTGGTCGACAGCGGCGCAGAGTTCGGGGGCGAGCGTGGCGTTCATGGTGCGTTCCTTGCGTGGTGCGGGTGGGTTAGCGGGAGAGCCAGTCGCAGGCGTACGCGCTGCCCTGGTCGCAGGCGTCGCGCATGGCGTCCTGCCATCCGTCGTTGAAGGCTGCGACGCGTCCGGTGTCGGGTGCGGTCGGCGCGGTGGTCGCATGGCCAACCAGCCATCCACAGAGTGCAGTTACGGCGGACAGGGTGAGCGCGGCGAGGGTGTGGCGCAGGTTCATCGTGGGTTCTCCGGGTGTTGAGTCGGCAGGGTCAACGGGCGCGGCGGTTGCGCTTGCCCCGTCGGGTGCCGGTCTCGGCACGGTCGCGGTCGTAGGCGTTCACCGGGGCGGGAGCGACGGCGGGCGCAGCGGCCTCGGACGGGCCCTGTACGGCCCGCTTGACCAGTCCGGGCACCTTGCCCGCCCAGTGGGCCAGCAGGCCCGTCAGGAGGGCCGCCGCGAGGCCCCCGCCCCAGTTGTGGGTCTGCCACGGCGACCCGGCCAGCAGCATGACCAGGCCCAGGGCGGCGGGGGTGCGATTGTTACGCATTGTGATCTCGTTTCGGTCGATCCGGCGGCTTGCGTGGACAACACTGCACCACGTCATTGACGAAAGTCCAACGGCACTTGCGTGATGCTCATCACATCATGTCAAGCGCTCGTTCTTGCCAAGTCGGAAGACGCGCGCGCACGCGAAGAAGCGTGAAATCGCTTGCAATACACGGGATTTGGCAGTCTCGTCGCGACTGTTTGGTCGTTGTTGCAGGGCGGCCCGGGGGGTGCCTCCCGCGTGCGTTCCTTTACTGCCCGGAGCGTCATAGCAGTCGAGATCCGATACGAACGCCAGCCGATCCCTTCTTCTGGATCATCTACGCAGCGTGACCAGCGGGGATGAACAACCTGCCACGAACTGATTGCGGAGAGTGGGGCCGCGGGCGTCGGCCGGCGTGTTAACCGGAGCCGCTTAATACATGTGGAGGCCGCTCCGCGCGCGTGCGCGCACATGTTGCTGCGGCACCCGGCCGGCCTCCTCCCGCAGCCCCGCCAGGGCAACGCTCCCCGACTGGCCCTCTCTCCCCGGTCGTGGTCGAGCACCTGGCGGGGCCCTGCGCTTCAAGGAGGTCACTGTGCCCGCGAGTTCGCGCCGGACGACCCCGCTGCCCCCGCACTGGGCTCGCCTTCGCCGCGCGGTGATGAACCGCGACGCCTGGCGCTGCCAGCACGTCCGCTACGACACCGGCGAGCCGTGCGGTGAGCCCGCCCGCCACTGCGACCACATCGTCCCCGCCTCCGAAGGTGGCTCCGACGCCCCCGCCAACTTGCGCGCCCTGTGCGACTGGCACGTGCTCCGCAAGGACGCCGCCGATGCCGGCCGGGCCCGCAAGAGGGCCGTCGCGGACCGCTGGCAGCCCGCCCGAACCCGCCGACGCCACCCTGGGGAGGTCCGTTGAACGTCGACCCGACCGAGAAGGACCCGGCGAAGATCCGTGTCGCGCTGGTCGCGCTGTACGAGAGCGAACTCGACCTTGAGCCGACCGACCTCGCGCTGATCGACATCGCCTCGCCGATGCTCGCCCGCGCCGCCCAGCTCGACGCCGTGGTGCGCCGCGAGGGCCAGATGATCGAGGGCGGGAACCGGAAGGACATGATGGTCCTTCATCCGGGCATCGCTCAGGCCCAGCTCAACCGCACGCAGGCCGCCGGCCACCTCGCCAAGATCCGCGGTGAGGGCGAGGGCCCCAAGCGAGGCCACAACGCCCGCGACGCCATCGCCGCCCGCTGGGGCAACCGAGTCTGAGAAGGAGGCCGCGTGGCACGCCGCAAGACCCGGACCGCCGGCCCCTCCGGCGAGGCCCTACGCATCGCGCGGACCATCGCCTACTACCAGACCTGCCTGGACTCCTCGGTGCCGCACGAGACGGCCCGGGAGCTGTGGGCCCACGACATGACCACGCCCTTCGAGGCAGGCGTCCACGTCTCCGCCGCGTTCGCGCGCGAGCTGGAGACGGCGGCGCACCGGGAGGCAGCGCAGCAGTAGGAGGTGGCCACGCTGACCATCACCTACGACCCTGTCCGTACGATCCCGGACGGCGTCCCGCACCCGCACCGCACGCTGGCGGGTGAGCTGCTGCGCTGGTCGGCCCGCGCGTTCCGGCCGGACTGGAAGTACACCCCCGAGCAGGTCAGAATCCTCGCCCGCTGGTACGAGCTGCACGACGACGCCGTCCCCGAGGACCCCAACGACCCCGAGACCTGGGGCCGGGCCTTCCGCTACGAGTCCGGCACCCTGCGCCGCCTGAAGGGCTGGGGCAAGGACCCGGCCATGGCCTCCGTCTGCGCGATGGAGTTCGTCGGCCCGTGCCGCCTGGTGGGCTTCCGCGCCGACGGCTCGCCGATCGGCGGACCGCCGCAGGAGAGCTGGGTGCAGATCTTCGCCACAGCCGCCGGCCAGAACGTCAACACGATGTCGGCGCTGTCCACGATCTTCTCCCAGGCAGCCATCGACCGGTACGCGATCAAGCTCGGCCAGGAGGTCTGCTACGCCTCGCAGACCGATACCGACGGCCGCCAGTGCCGCCTGGAGGCGAAGGCGTCGTCGTTCCGCGCCGCCGAGGGCGGTCGGCCCAGCTTCGCGCTGCTCAACGAGACCTGGCACTGGGTCGAGGGCAACCACGGCCCCCGCCTCGCGGCCACGATCCGGCCGAACGCCACGAAGGTGGGCGGGCGGACGATGGAGATCACCAACGCCCCGGTGATCGGCGAAGAGTCGGTCGCCGAGGGCACGTGGTACGCCTTCGAGAAGCAGCGCGACGGGGTCAACCGCGACGCCGGTATCTACTACGACTCGGTGGAGGCCCCGCCCGGGGTCGATCTCGCCGACGAGGAGCAGCTGCGCGCCGCGATCCTGTGTGCCCGGGGCGACTCGGTCTGGATCAACCCGGCCCGGGTGATGAAGGACATCTGGTCGGCGTCCACGTCCGAGGACGAGTCCCGCCGCAAGTACCTCAACCAGCTCAGTTCGCACGATGACGCGCTGGTGGACCGGGACACATGGGACCTGGCCACGGTCGAGCCCGCCGATGGAATACGGCCGGGTGAGAGAATCATTCTGTCATTCGACGGCGGCAAGACGGACGACTCAACAGCACTGCTGGCCATGCGCGTTCGGGACAAGCTGGTCCAGAAGATCGCGCTGTGGGAGAAGCCCGACGGCCCGGCCGGCAAGCACTGGGAAGTCGACGGGGCCGAGGTCAACGACATGGTCGGCCACGTCTTCCAGAAGTACACCGTCACCGCGTTCTTCGCCGACGTCGCCGGGTGGGAGTCCTACGTCGCCGACTGGTCGGAGAAGTACGGCAAGCACCTGCTGATCAAGGCGTCCGGGAAGTCGACGGTCGGCTTCGACATGCGCGCCAACCAGCGCGAGATCACCACCGAGCACATGGCGATGGTCGGCGCGATCGAGACCTCCGCCCTGCCGCACGTGCGCGACTACTCGCTCACCCGGCACACCCTCAACGCGCGCAAGAGGCCCAACCAGTACGGGATCTCGTTCGGCAAGGAGTCGCGCGAGTCGAAGCTGAAGGTCGACCTGTACGCCGCGATGGTGATCGCCTGGATCGCCCACCGCCGCCTCACCGAGAGCGGCAAGCTCAAGCCGCAGAAGCGGCCCGGAACGCTACAGACCCGAGGAGGGTTCTGATGTCCCTCCCTGCCGTCCTGACGCGTGCCCGCCACGCGAAGGGGCTGATCGACCGCGACCAGGAGCGGCTGAACCTGGTCGACCGGTACGCACGCGGCCTGCACCGCGCGCCGTGGATGCCGGCAAAGGCGAACAGCGAGTTCAAGGACCTGGTGAAGCGGTCGATCGTGAACGTCAGCGCCCTGGCGGTGGAGGCCCCGCTGAACGCCCTGCGCGTGCAGGGCTTCCGCAAGCCGGGCAGCGGTGAGAACGCCTTCGAGTGGAAGTACTGGCAGAAGAACCGGCTGGACGAGCGGCAGAACGCGGTCCACCGTGCCGCCCTCACCAGCGGGGCCGCGTACGTCGTGGTCACCCCCGACCCGCGCCGGGGCCGCCGCGAGCCGCTGATCCGCGCGTACGACGCGATCAGCACCGTGGCCGTCTACGCCGACCCGGCGTGGGACGAGTTCCCGGTGTACGCGCTGCACGTTCCCGAGCAGCAGCCCGACGAGCACCGCACGCTCGCATACCTGTGGGACGACGTCGCGCGCCACACCGTCGACCTGGACGCCGAGCCGGAGGCCGCGGTGCTCGCCACCGAACCGCACGGCATGAACGTCTGCCCGGTCGTCCGGTTCTCCCCGGCCGTGGACCTTCGGGGCCGCACCCGGGGCCTGGTCGAACCGCTCGTCACCTCGCAGGACCGCCTCAACCAGCAGACGCTGTCCCTGCTGCTCAACGAGCACTGGGGCGCTCACGCCATCCGCTACGCGACCGGCCTCGCGCCGTCCGAGCGCCTGGACCCGGAGACCGGTGACCCGCTGCGCGATGCGGAGACGGGCGAGCCGGTGTACGACGTGCCCTCACTGGACCCGTCCACGCTGCTGATGGCCCCGAACAGTGACGCCAAGTTCGGCCAGCTCCCGGCCATGCCCACAGCGGACCTGCTGAAGTCCCGCCGTCAGACCATCGAAGAGATCATGGGCCTGGCCGATGTGCCGCCGCACTACCTCGCCGGGTCGAACCTGGTGAACTTGAGCGCGGACGCCCTGGCCGCAGCCGAGACCTCGTTCAAGAGGTTCCTGTCCACGCTCCAGGACTCGCTGGGCGAGTCGTGGGAGTCGGTGTTCCGGCTGTGCGCGCTCGCGGCCGGCCGGGGCGAGATCGAGCAGGACGAGAGCCAGGTCGAGTGGGCCGAGAAGGCAACCCGCAGCCTCGCGCAGGCCGCCGACGCCATGGTCAAGCTGATGCAGCAGGGCGTCCCGCTCAGCGTCGCGCTGCGCAAGGTGCCCGGCTTCAGCCAGGCCGACATTGACGAGGCGGTGAAGGCCGCCGAGGAGGCCGCCCGCAAGGCGGAGGCCGCCGAGGCCAAGGCCCTGAAGCAGCAGAAGGAGGCGGGCGGTGGCGTGGACTCCAAGGTCCGCCGAGATCCTTCGGGCGGTGGCCGCGTACCAGCTCGCGCAGCAGGCGCTGGCCGGTGAGTTCGCCGCCCGCTGGGCCGAGGCCCTGGCCGCCGTCGAAGCGCGGGAGCTCGCGGGCTCGCTGACCGTACTCGAAGCCGAGTACGCGGCGGCGATCCGCGAATCCGCGGCGGCCTCCCGGGTGCTATCGGTCGCCTTCTACCGGCTGGTCCGCGCGCTGGAGACCGGCCGTGTGATCGGAGGCCCCGGCTACCGCCCGGGTGCCTCGCTCGGCTCCCTGTGGGCCGACTTCAACAGGGCCACGGGCAAGCGCACCGGCACCGGACCGCGCGAGCCGCTGCCCGTGGACACCCGCAACCCCTTCCCCGCCGAAGACATCGCCCGCGAGACCGACAGGGTGGAAGAAACGTTCCGCCACCAGGTCGCTGACCGCGTCGCCAAGCACGAGCGCGAGCGCAAAGGTTCGGCCGCGCTGGACGACGCGGAGCTGGTGGCCTGGGAGCGCGAGTTCCTGGAGTCGCTGAAGACCGGCAGCGCCGGGGCGGGCGGGATGCTCGTCCAGGACGGCGGCCGGGACGTGATCCACACCGCCCTCCAGGACGACCCGGGGGCGCTCGGCTACTACCGCAAGACCGACAGCTCCCCCTGCCACTTCTGCGCGCTGATGGCCTCGCGCGGCGCGGTCTACAAGTCCAAGCGCACGGCCGCGTTCGGCGCGCACCCGCACTGCCACTGCCAGGCCGTCCCCATCTTCTCGCGCCGCTACCAACTCCCAGCCGAGAACGGCAGGTTCAGCCGGATGTGGCGCGACTTCGGGGGCGGGTCGCTGGCGGACTGGCGCACCTACTACAGCAAGACCACGAAGACTTAGGAGAGACGTGTCCGAGACCCCGACGCCCGACACCCCGACCCCGGCCGAGGCGATTCCCGGCGGCGTGGTCCACCCGGCCACCCCGCCTGCGGTTCCGGAGCCCGAGGCCCTGCCCGCTGCCGACGGCGGGGGCAATGCGAGCGTCAACTTGACAGAGCCGCCCGCCGCCGACGGCGAGGAGGGAGGTCCGGCCCGTGCGCTGGGACCGGACTACAAAGAACTCTACGAGCGGATGCAGGCAGATCTTGCCGCGACACGCGAGCGTTCGGACGAGGCCGGTGTCGAGGCGGACGAGCTGCGCGCCCAGGTCGCCCAGCTCCAGGAGCGGGCCCTTCGGGACCGCATCGCCGCCGAGTACGCCCTGCCGCCGGTTCTCGCCGCCCTCGTCCAGGGCGGTGACGAGGCCGCCGTGCGCCAGCACGCGGAGGCCCTGGCCGCCGTCGCCGCGCCGAAGCCGCTGCTGGGTGCCGGCGGGCTGACCCCGCACTCCGAGCCCGACCCCTACAAGGGCCTGGCCGAGAAGCTGCGCCAGCGCCGCTTCGGTATCTGAGCCACCCCCGCCCCACTCCATGAGGCCGCCCTGCCCCGGGGCGGCCTTCCGTCTCCCCGAGGAACAGCGCCATCTCTCTCAACCCCGCACGTGCCAACGCCTTCCAGAACCCCGACAAGCTCATTGGCCAGGCTCTCGCGAACCTCAAGGACTCCGTGGTCCTGGCGGGCATGTTCGACCGCCGCCCGGCGGCCGAGTTCGTCAATGCCACCGGTCAGGTGCTCTCGATCCGCCGCCCCGCCCGTCTGAAGGGCGCGGAAGAGGCCATCGACGCCAAGAGGAAGTTCAACGACACCTCCACCTGGATCCAGTCGGAGAACCTGAACGAGGGTCTCCTGACCGTCCGGATGGACACCCACGCTTACTCCGCGGTGGACCTCTCCGACGTCGAACTCTCGCTCGACCTGCTGTCCTTCGGTGAGCAGGTGATGGTCCCGCAGATCGACTCGATCACCGAACGCCTTGAGAACAAGGTCGCGAGCGCGATGACCGAGTTCCCCGAGGTGGCGAGCGCCGCGAAGATCCCGGTCGACCTCACCAAGGCGG
Source organism: Kitasatospora sp. NPDC058478 (assembly GCF_042720345.1). Lineage (NCBI taxonomy): Bacteria > Bacillati > Actinomycetota > Actinomycetes > Kitasatosporales > Streptomycetaceae > Kitasatospora > Kitasatospora sp. NPDC058478. Next base: position 37,940 of record NZ_JBHXML010000044.1, read on the forward strand.
CCGGCGACGAGCAGGCTGGCCGGATGATCCGCAAGGCGCTCGCCCGCCTGCGCGTCCAGCTCAACCGCGAGAACGTCCCCGCCGAGGGCCGGACCGTAGTCCTGGGCTCCGAGGCCGCGTTCTACCTGCTCAACGACCCGAACATCCTCAAGGCGAACGAGCACGCCGATGGCGGCGCGGCCCTGAAGGAGAGCACCCTCGGGCGTATCCACGGCTTCCGCCTGGTGGAGTCCACGAACGACAAGCTGAACCCGCTGGGTCTCTACGCCTTCCACCGCAGCGCCATCCAGCTCGTCTCCGGTGCTCCGTCCGTCCCGGAGTCCGCGAAGGGCGGCCGGCAGTCGGCGGACGGGTTCTCGCTGAGGTGGATCAAGGACTACAACAGCGGCGCGGCCATGGAGCGTTCGTTCCTCTCCTCCTACTGGGGCGCGACCCTGGTCACCGACCTGAAGAAGGGCGAGACCAACTGGCAGGACCCGAAGAACCTGGTCAAGGTGCGCGGCGTCAAGGTCACGTTCACCGGCGAGCCGGTCGCCGCCAAAACGGCTGACTTCGCCCTGGCCGCCTGATCGGGGGCGTGGCGCTGGACGTCGCTGACCTCTTCAAGCGCCTGGGCAGGCCCGCTCCCGAACCCGGTTCACCGGACTGGGAGCGGGCCGCCGCCGCGCTGGCGGATGCCTTCTGGGTGATCGCCGCGCAGGGCCACCCTGCGTGGACTCCCGACCGGCACCCGCCGGTGATCCGTACCCTGGCCCTGGCCGTCGCTGACCGGCGTTTCCGTAACCCGGAGTCGTACGTGCAGGAGCAGGCCGGAGAGGTCTCCTACCGCATGCCGGACGGCTCGCCGATGGGCCTTGCCCTGACCCGGGGCGAGGTTGCCCTGATCGAGCGGGTGGCAGGCCGCGGTGGTCTCAAGTCCGTTCAGGGCCGCCGCGAGGCGGTCTCGCGGGGCCTGCGCACCAGCTACCCGTTCCCGGACCCCGAGGACCACCGGGGTGCCGCGTGAGCCTGCTGGAACGCGGGCGCACCCGCGTGACCGTCCACACCGTCCGCATGAGCGATGACGGCTACGGCGACCGGCGACCGGCACCCGGCCCGAGCAGCACCTACTCGGCGTGGGTCCAACCGGTCGGCGACGCCGCAGGCTGGCGGGCCCCGGTCGGCGCGCAGGTCGGCTGGTCGCCACCGGTGCGCCGAAAGATCGTGTTCCCGCCGGACACCGTGATCGACAAGTGGTCCGCCGTCTCCTTCGACGACCCCGGCGACCCCGGAACCCGCTGGGCCGTGGTGGACCCGCCCCGCGCCCACCACGGCGCTTCCGACCGGATGCAGTTCGTGACCGTGATCGTGGAGGGCGGTGGCCAGAGTGGCGGAGATCCGGCCTGACCTTGACGCCATGGTCGCCGCCCTGCCCGGCGTGATGGGCGCCCTCAAGCTGGAGGCCGAGGAACGAGCGGCCCGCGTCGTCGCGAAAGCCAGCCTGCACGTCGACACCGGGCAGTTCATCGCCGGAATCAAGGTGCGCCGCCACTCCAAGGGCTACGCCATCGTCAACCTGGACCCGCTGGCCGCCCACAAGAACTGGGGCGGCTGGAACGAACGCGCCGGGCGCCACGTGGACGGCATCCACGCGATGGAGGCCGCCCTGTGGTGACCGAGCCCTACCTGATGCCCGACTCCGAGCGCATCGTCCTGGACGCCCTGCGCACCACCCTGCCCGGCATCCGGTGCGCGGTCTACCTGCCCACCGACTGGCAGTTCGCCCTGCGCGAGAGCGGCGGCCTGGTGATCGCCCGCCGCGTCGGCGGCGTGATGCGCGACAAGAGGCACATCGACGAGGGCATGTTCGTCGTCCAGACCTACGCCACCTCGCGGGCGGGCGCCTCCCTGCTGGCCCGCCGCGCCCGCGCTGGCCTGGTCCGGCTCACCTTCGAGCAGTTCGGCACCTCGGACGGCTACCTGTCCCGCTTCCGGGAGGCGACGGGGCCGATCATGACCACCGATCCCATGACCGAGGCCCAGCCGGACTTCTACCGGTTCTCCGCCAACTACATGATCGCTACAAGGCCCCGCTGAGGGCCGGAAAGGAGTCAGCGTGGCTGACGACTCCCCGGTCCTGGTACCGGGCACCGGATACATCTACGTCGCCTCCCCGGGCACCCCGCTGCCGGACCTGAAGGCCGGGTGGGACCCGAAGGACTCGACCAAGTGGGGCCCGAACGGGCTGACTTGGAAGAGCATCGGAAACACCTCGCTGGACACCGGCATCGAGATGGCCGTGGACGGCGACGACCCGGAAGTCCTCGGGAGCTGGCAGTCCAAGAGCCTGAAGACGACCGACCCCGGCAAGACGTACTCCGTGGCCATCGCGCTGGAGGACTTCACGGCCGAGTCGTACAAGCTCTACTACGGCACCGACAAGGGGCTGGACTCCAAGGGCCTGTTCTCGATCCCGACGTCCCCCACCGCGCAGAACCGGGCGCTGATGATCGCTGCGGTGGACGGCGGCAAGGCGGTCGTCTGGCACTACCCGCGAACGTCGATCATCGGCGCGGACGCCGTCAAGATCGACCCGGCCGCCCTGACCGAGATGCCGGTGAAGGCCACCGTCGTGGCCCTCAACCAGGCCGCCCCGCTCGGCACGGTCAGCCCCGTCTTCGACCTGGCCGCCGGCCTCCAGCCCGCAGCCTGACCCCGCCCCACACACCGCACCACCCAGCAAGGAGAGTTAGACCGTGACCACCCTGGACTTCGCCAGCCTCAAGGCCGAGGCCGAGCGCAAGCACACCGGCAAGGGCCTGCCGTTCATCGCCAAGAACGGCAAGAAGGTCCGGCTGCACCGGATCGAGGCCCTGCCCGGCGGCGACCTGAAGACGGCGCTCGCCCTGCTGGACCTCGTACAGTCCGAGAAGGTCTCCAACGAGCGGCGCATCGACGCCATGTCCGCGCTGCTGGTCTCGGTCGCCTCCGACAAGAAGGCGATGCGGGAGTCGGTGGACGCGCTGCCGCTGGAGCAGACCATGACCGTGGTCGAGCGGTGGATGGAGCTGGCCGCGCCGGGGGAAGCTCCGGCCTGATCAGGCTGCTGGACAAGCACGGCGCGGAGATCACCGCCGACCTGCGCCGCTTCTGCGGCGTGGACGTCCTGGACTTCGTCCGGGGACGGCACTCCGCCCGCCTGATCCTCTCCCTGATCGGGACCTTCCCCGACGACTCGGCGACGCTGGCCGCACTCCGCGGTGGCCGTGAGGCCCTGGGCTGGGACGCCCGGACCTACGTCCTGGCGGACCTGGTGGACGCCGTGCAGGCGCTCACCCACGTGCAGGTCGCCAAGGCTTCGAAGAACCCTCGCACGGTCGAGCGGCCGAAGCCGTACCCGCGTCCGTACGCCAAGCGCACCGGCCGGCAGACCGGCGCGAGCCCCTTCGCCGCCGCCCTCCAGCGCGAGGTCGGCGAAGGCGGCGGCACGGTGCTCGCCGAGACAACCCCCCTTGCAGAAACGTTCCGCCTTCCGGCGGCCGTGCTCGCGCGCTCCAACGCGCCAGAGCGGCCCGCGCCGGTCCGACTCACGTAGGAGGTGAGCCTGTGGCCGGTCCCGGCGGCAAAGAGGTGGGACGCCTCCATGTGCGCGTCCTGCCCGACACCGACGGCTTCCGGGACCGCTTGAAGCGGTACCTGGAGATGCTGGAGCGCTACACCAAGCTCCAGGTCAGGCTGGACCTTGACACCACGGGCGTGAACGCCCGGCTGCGGGAGCTGACCCACGACCGCCAGGTCAGGGTCAACGTCTTCGCCGACACGGCGGAGGCCGCAGCCCGGATCGCCGCGCTCACCCGCGAGCGACGAACCCGGGTTCGGGCGGACGCGGACACCGCTCCGGCCGAGGCCCAGATTCGGGCGTTCACCGGCCGCCGCTGGCGGCTGGGCATCAACGTCCACCTCGCCAGAGGCGGACTCGACCGGATCAAATCCGGTCTGCGGGAGGCCGGTTCGGGGGCCGCGGAGGTCGCCCGCAACTTCGGCCGGCTGTTCACGCTCTCGATCGAGCAGACGGCCTCCGCCCTCCAGGGCATCGGCTCGGGGATCAGCTCGGCCGCACAGGGCACGCTCGGCATGGCGGCCGGGTTCGCCCAGTCCGCCGCTGCGGCAGTTCCGCTGCTGGTGCTGGTCACGGCCATCGCCTCGTGGGTGACGGTCGTCGCCTCCGGGCTGATCGGCGTTCTGGCGCTGGCGGCGCTGCCGGTCCTGCCGCTTGGCCTCGCGGCCCTCGCGGCGGCCGGCAACATGAAGGCCCTCGGCAAGAAGGCCGAGGAGGCGCTGACGTCGGCGTCGGAGGCGCTGAAGCCTGCGACCGCCGCCATGCGCGACGAGTTCGGTGGCGCGGTCCGCGACGTCACGGGCTGGTTCAAGCAGGCCGAGCCGCAGTTCAAGGCGTTTTTCGACGCCGGGGCGCAGTACGTCCGCCCCATGGTGAAGTCGGTCACCGCCTTCACTGACACGCTCTTCCCGAAGTTGACGGCGGCGATGCTGTCGCCCGGGATGCGGGCGTTCACCGACGAGTTGCCCAAGGCGCTCGTCGGCATCGGGGCCAGCCTCGGTCTTTTTTTTCTTGTCCTGGCCAACGGGGGCGACCGGCTCAAGCTGGTCTTGGGCCCCCTGGTCGGCGTCCTGGACGCAGTCCTCCAGGGGCTCGCCTCCCTGGCGGTTCAGTTCTCGCCCGAGATCGCCGCGTCGATCTCGTGGTTCGCGGACACCCTGCGCCAGTTCTTCCAGGTCTTCAAGGACAACGCCCAGGCCACGGCCGCCATGATGCGGTTGGTCGACCTGGGCTTGCGAGCCCTGGTCGTCGGCTTCGACATCACGATGACCGCCTGGAACGCCCTGGCGGTCGCCGCCGTGGCAGCCTGGCACGCCGTCCAAGCAGCCTGGGACGGACTGACGTCCGCCACCTCCGCAGCCTGGTCCGCGGTGACCTCCTGGACCGCTTCCACCTGGGCGTCCGTGACGTCCACGGTGTCGTCGGCGGCCAGCGCCGTGGGCTCCGCCGTGTCGTCGGCCTGGGCGTCGGTGACCTCGTGGACGTCGTCCGCCTGGGCCACCGTGACCTCGGCTGTCTCGTCGGCGGCATCCTCTGTGGCCTCCGCCGTCTCGACCGCGTGGAGAAACGTTTCCTCGTGGACGTCGTCGGCCTGGGCGTCGGTGACGTCGTGGACGGCCTCGTGCTGGTCGTCCGTGACGTCGGCCGTCTCGTCGGCGGCGTCGTCGGTGGGCTCCGCCGTCTCGACGGCCTGGCGCAACGTCCAGTCGTGGACGTCGTCGGCCTGGAACTCCTGTGTCAGCGCGGTGACTTCGGCTTGGTCGAGCATCGCCAGCGGCGTGTCGTCCGGGATCTCCACGGTGGTCTCGTACGTCTCCAGCCTCCCGGGCAAGATCCTCGGCGCGATCGGCGACCTGGGCGGCCTCCTGTACGACAAGGGCAAGTCGGCGATCCAGGGCCTGGTCAACGGCATGAAGTCGATCAGCGTCGGCGGCATCGTCTCCGGCATCGTCGGCAGCCTCAACCCCTTCAAGGCCAGCGCGCCCGCTGCCGCCCCGGCCGCCGCGCCGCGCTCGCTGATGGCCGCGCCGATGGCGGCCTTCGCCATGCCGACCGCCCTTCGGGCCTCCGCGTACGTGAGCCCGCTGGAGCAGGCCATTCGCCCGGTCGCCACGGGGCTTCGCTCGCTGGACTCCTACGGCTACGGCCAGCGCGCCGCAGCCGGGCTGCGCCATCCGGACACCGCTTCCAAGGCGGGCCGGGAGCGCTACGGCCCGCGCATCACCGTCAACGCCACCACCAACGCCAACCCCCACGAGATCGGCAAGCAGATCGCGTGGGAGCTGAAGACCTCGGGGAGGTAGCAAGATCGGGGCTCTCTCCCCACCTTTCATCGGCGACGTCACCTCCACCAGCGCCCGCGTCTTCTTCGAGAAGACGGCGGGCGCGTGGACGGACATCGAAAGCACCAACACCACCACCGGCAAAGCGCATTACGACGCCGAGGACCCCACGTGGCCGGGCTCGGCCGTCATCGGCGACGGCGGCCCGCTGGGCGACGACCCGCCTCTGGAACCGGACACCGAGTACCGGGTCCGCTACCACAGCACCGGGGACGGCCTGGACGCCTGGTCGGAGGCGGTCACCTTCCGCACCCTGCCGGTGCTGCCACCGCCGGAGCTGCCGAGCATCGGCCCCCAGCCCAGCGCCCACAACCCCTACACCGGCCAGCCCTGGACGGCGACGTGGGGCGGGCTGCTGCTCGGTGAGGACTCCTCCATCGCCCTGGAGGAGGTGGCCGGCCTCCTGGACGCACCCGACGTCCGCAGCAGCGACGCCGAGCTGCTTCAGCGCGACGGCCTGACCCCGGGCACCGACTACATGGGCGCCCGCACCGTCACCCTGACCATGCTGGCCCTGGACGACCACGAGCTTCCCGCGCTGCTGGCCGCCTTCGCCCCCGGCGGCGACGAGCGGCCCTTCGAGTTCGCGTTCCCTGGGGTGGCCGGCGGGAAGGCCCGGATCATGGCCCGGGTCCGCAAGCGCGCCGTCACCGTGGACCGTGACTTCCACGCGGGCCGCCGCCGCGTGACGGTCGAGCTGGTGGCCACCGACCCCCGGCTGTACTCGGCCGACGAGGCGTCCGCGACCGTAGCGGTGGCCATTCCCCGAGGCGGCAGGCCGATTTTTCCTTTGACGTTCCCGTTCGACATGGGCAGCGGGCCCACCACCCGAGCCGCGCCGGACATCACCAACTCCGGCTCGGTGGACACCTGGCCCGTCATCCGGCTCACCCCGCGCACCGGTGAGATCCGCGACCCGTCGCTGACCCTCGTCCACGGCGGCGACCGAAAGCGCTTCGCCGCCAGGGGACTTCGGGTCGGACGTGGTGACGCCCTGGTGGTCGACATGGGCCGCCGCCGCATCACCCTCAACGGCGCATCGCGCTTCGGGCAGGTCGACCAGGCCTCCACCTGGTTCTCCGTCCCGCCCGGCGCAAGCACCCTTCACCTCGACGTACTGGAAGGCCCCGACGGGGTCACGGCGGATGTGCAGTGGCGCTCCGCCTGGATGTAAGGACCCCATTTTTCTTGGCAGTTGAACTCCGCGCCCCCCTGTTCGTCCAGCAGGGCCGCTACGACGCGCTTGATCTGCGCACGATGATCGGCGGAACCCGGGGCGCCCACGTCGGCGTCTCCGGCCCCACCGCCCTTCTGGTCGAGAAGGTCGACCACCCGACCCCGCGCGTGTCCGTCGCGGCGGGCTCGGTATGGCTGCCTGACGACGTCGCCGTGTCCCACCAAGGCGCCGTCCACTTCGCCAACCTGGACTCGTCGCTCCAGCTCCAGTGCTCCACCCCCAAACCCGGCGAGGCCGCCCGCGCCGACCTGGTGGTGGCCTTCGCCGACCCGGACAGCGCCCCGGCGGGCCCGCTGCTGATGGACATCCGCACCACCGCCGACCAGTACATGCAGCCGGTCACCTACGCCTCCGACGGCACCCCGTACGCCACCGCAGCCTCCGGCACACAGGTGACCAAGGAGGGCGCGCGCGGCTGGTCGATCGCCGTCCTCGCCGAGTCCACCCCGGGCGCCAAGGACTGGCCCGTGCCGTCCAACTGCATCCGCCTGGCCGTCGTCAGCATCTCCAAGACCGGGATCACCGGGATCGAGGACGTGCGCTTCGTGCCCGCCGGGCAGCTCGACACCACGCCGCTTCGCCACCTGCGCACCGCCGGTGCTCAGGGCGTCGCCCAGGCCGCCACCGGAGCCCCGGCCGGCAGTCTGGTCTACGACTCGGCGAGCACCGCCCTGCACAAGGTCACCGGCCCCGGCATCACCGCCCCCCTCGTCCCCGGCGCGGTCCGGCTGGACGCCGTCTACCAGGCGGGAGACGGATCGTGGGGCGACGACGCCTGGCACGTCTTCACCGCTCCGGCGGCCCCCTACCCCCGGCTGGTGACAGTGTCCTTCGAGGCGACCTATCGCGGAGAGTTCGGCGAGGGCTGGATCATCCCGACGCTCGTCGGCCACGGCGAGCGCCGCCGCGCGGGCCGCCCGCAGTACACCAAGGCCGGTGACACCCACGACGCCCGGGGAAGCGCCACCATCCGGGTACCGGCCGGGGCACCGCTGGACGTCTCGGCGACCTGCGCCCCGGAGTACACGCTGAACAACAACGTCAAGCTCTCCGCCGCCTGGACGTCCTACGCCGACGCCGTCGTCACCCTGGCGGCCTGATGGCGCAGGCTACCGACTACCGCGTGATCCTCTCCGAGTTCACGGGCGGCCGGCTGCTGGCCGAGCTGCCCGTCTCGGGGCTGAACTACCGCTCCATCCTCAACGCCCCCGGGGCCGCGAGCTTTACCGTGCCGCTGAACGCCGAGCCCCTGGCGGGCCTGGACTGGTCGCTCATCTCGCCGTGGCGCATCATCGCCCACGTCCAGCGCGGCAGCCGCGTCCTGTGGGGCGGCCCGCTGCTGACCTGGTCCGTGGACCTGGCCGCCGAGGAGATGACGCTCGGCTGCGTCGGCCTGTGGGACTACTACCGGCGAAACACGATCAACCTCGGGTACAGCACGGGTACCACCCCGCGCGAACAGACCACCATCGCCCGCGAGTTGATCCAGCAGTTCGCCGACGCCCCCTCACCCGTCGCCCCCGGCCGGCCCGGCTACTGGGGCAGCAACGGCCCCGGCGCGCTCACCTTCGACCCGGACCTGACGAGTATGGCGCGCGAGCGCACCTACCCCTGGTTCGAGTGGAAGAGCGTCGGTGAGGCCGTCGAGCAACTGGCGGGCGTGATCAAGGGCTTCGACTTCCGCATCGACCACGACTGGGACGTGGACGCCCACGTGATCCGCAACCGCTTCCGCTTCCTGTACCCGGCCGGAGGCGAGGCGACCGGCATCGTCCTGGAGCACGGCACCAACTGCACCGTCACCTCCGTGACGTCCGACGGCGATCAGATGTGCACCGAGACCGGCGTCAACGGCGCGGGCGAAGGCTGGGGCCAGCTCAAGAGCTGGTGGTACAACGGCCCGCTCGAAACCGAGGACGGCCGCCGCATCCCCCGACTCGCGTCCATCGCCACGAACAACTCCGTGGTCAGGACCGAAACGCTCACCGCGCAGGCCGAGCGCATGACCGCCGTCGGGGCGTTCCCCCTTGTCGTCCCCGAGATCACCCTGCACCCGGGCGGCGAGTACACCGCCGCCGAGCTGCGCGTCGGCCACAAGATCCGCGTCCGCGCCCGCACCGCCCGCTGGCCCGGCATCGACGCCGAGTACGTGATCCAGGAGATCAACACCAAGGCCTCCCGCAGCGGCGAGGAGACCACCCTCACCCTCGTCCCCGTCACGATCTTCGAGCGCGTGGACGACTGGGTGAAGGGTGAGCTGGAGATGGCCGCATGACCGTCTACGGCCGGCCGACCCTGGCGGACGAGTTCCAGGGAATCGACACCCGCCTGTCCGCGATGGAGCGCACCGCAAGCGCGCTCGGCGCGGTGCTGCCCATGACCCCCTACCGCCCCGGCCTGGACGTGGGCACCACCTGGCGCGCCGCCGCCACCATCCCGACGGCCGGCATCGCCCACCCCGTCCTGCGCCTGGACTGCCGCGTCTCGGCCAAGCAGGGCGCAGGCGTCTGGCTCCGCCTGTTCGACGTCGACAAGGCCCGTGCGGTCACCGCGGAGTGGCAGTACACCGGCGACGCGCTCAACAACGGCTGGGCCCGCTTGGACTGGATCTTGCCGACCGGTGGCGGCCAGCCCGGCGAATGGCAGCGCGTCCTCCTCCAGACCCGCACCGACGTCACCGGCGGCGGCACCGTCGACCCCGGCGTGGCCACGGCTCTCCCGTTCAACCAGGCCCCGAAGGCGACCGAGGCCGGGACCTGGACCCCCGTACCGATCCCGCCCGGCTACGCCTGACCTCCACCTCTCTGCCCCCTACTCACGCGAGAAGACCCGGCACACGTGTGCCGGGTCTCTCCATGTGCGTAGGTGGTCCAGCCATGCCCAGAAGGACTTACCTATCTCCCGCGAAGCAATGATCACCGAGGCCCTGCGGTGGGCCGACCAGAATTACCGGGGCGGCCTCAGCCCTTCCGGCAAGTACTACGACACACCCTTCGGGACGTGGTACGGGCTCAACCATCAGCCCTTCTGTGACATGTTCGTCTCCTGGTGCGCCGACAAGGGCGGCGAGGCCGCAGCGGTCGGCCGGTTCGCGTTCTGCCCCTCCCACGTCCAGACGTTCCGCAACAAGGGCCAGTGGTACGCCCGCGACGCCGCGTTCAAGCGCGGCGACGTCATTTTCTTCAGCTGGGACGGCGGCCCCGCCGCCGACCACGTCGGCATCGTCCTGGAGGACTCCGCCCCCGGCCAGCCCGTCAAGACTGTCGAAGGCAACACCGCCCGCACCTCCGGCGCGGGCCAGGGCTCCGGCGGCTGCGTCGCCCGCAAGACCCGCCCCCGCTCGGTCATCCTCGGAGCCGGCCGCCCCGCCTTCACCTCCGGCGGCACCACCACCCCGAACGGTCAGGCCGTCACCATCAACGGCCGACCGTACGGCCCGGGTGCGCGCGGCGAACACATCACCGAGATGGGCCGCGCTCTGGTCCGCGCGGGCTGCTCCCACTACACCCAGGGCCCCGGCCCCGTGTGGGGCAGCGCGGACACCGAGAGCTTCCGCGCCTGGCAGTACAAGCTCGGCGACACCGACAGCGCCGACGGCATCCCCGGCCCCAAGCAGCTCGCCCGCCTCCTCACGGAGTTCGGTGACGCCCCCGCGCCGCAGCCGCCGGCCACCCGCACGATCACCGTCCGCCGGGGCATGACGCTGGGCGGCATCGCCGTGGCGCTGGGTACCACGGTTGCCGGGCTGCTCTCCCTGAACCCCCAGATCGACAACCCGGACCGGATCACCGAGGGCCAGCAGATCACCGTCCCCGCCGCATCCGCGTCGGCGACCGCCGCCCCGGCAACCCCCGCACCGGAGCCGGCCGAGACCCCGGCCCCCGTCGAGCCCGCGCCGACCGAGACCCCGCAGCCGACCCCGAGCCCGGACCCGCTGCCCACCCCGGCCCCGGGCGCGGCCACCCACACTGTCGCGGCGGGCGACTCCCTGTCCGCCATCGCCGCGCGCTACGGCGTCGGCCTGGACGCCGTGGCCAACGCCAACCCGCAGATCACCGACCCGGACCGCATCGAGGTCGGGCAGGTCGTCAGCCTGCCGACCGCCCCGGCCGGAGCCGCCGCGCCGCCGGTCCACACCGTCGTACCCGGCGACACCCTGTGGGACATCGCCGCGTGCTACCGCGTCACCCTGGAAGCCCTGGTCGCCGCGAACACCTCCACCGTGGCGAACCCCGACCTGATCTTCCCAGGCCAGGACATCGTGATCCCGGACGGCTCCGCCCCGGTCCCGCGCCGCCCGGCCGCACCGAAGACGTCGAAGCCTGCCGCTCCGACGCCGGAGCCCGACGCGGCCACGCCGGCCGGACCGAGCACCCTCCCGGCCCCGCCGGTCGAGGAGAGCCCAGCCCCGAGCACCGGCTACTCGAACGACCTGGCCGGGTGGATCGAGGAGGCCCGGGACATCCTGCGCGCGAACGGCGACCCCGTCCCCAGCGCGGCGGCGATCGAGCACCGCGCCATGGTCGAGTCCGGCGGCAACCCGGCCGCCGAAAACCACTGGGACAGCAACGAGGCCCTGTACGGCGGGACGTACGGCCTCCTCCAGACCATCCGGCCGACCTTCGACACCTACTCACTGCCCGGCCACCGCGACATCCTCAACCCGGTCGACTCGATCATCGCCGGGGTCCGCTACGCGAACGCGACCTACGGCTCGTTCGAGTCGATCGCCTGGAACGCAGGGGGCTACTGATGGCCCGAGATGAACAGCTCGGCGGCGTGGTGATCGGACCACGCGAGATCTACGACGAGCTGGTGGGCGTCCGGGAGGACGTCCGCTCGCTCGCCCAGAGCCGCGACACCGTGGACGCGGTCCTGGAAGACCACGAGGACCGCGTCCGCGCGTTGGAACGCTGGCGTTACGGCGTCGTCGCCTCCGGGCTCGCCGGAGGCACCGCACTGATCACCGATGTCGTCGCACGCCTGAAGGGCTGAGCAAGATCGAAGACCTGAAGACCTGGATCACCGCCAACCCGGTGAAGACGCGCGCGGCTGTCGTCGCCGCACTCACCGCGCTGGGCACCGTTGTGCCCAAGCTCGCCGGAATCCAGACCAACGAAGCCGTCATCGGCCTCCTGCTGATGGCCGTCACGATGGCCGCCGGCCACTCCGCGGGTAAGCGCGTGGTCACGCACGAGACCGACGCCGCCAACACCGAGGCCGCCCGAGCGGCGGCCCTCGCCGAGTGCTGCGACTGCCCCCACCCCGCCCCGCAGACCGTCTCCCCGCCGCAGGGCGACGGCATGAAGAGCAAGCGGTGAACCGGGCCCCGGCTCGTCTTCGGACGGGTCGGGGCCCTTTCCTCGTTCACGGGGCCCGCGTGGTGGAATGGGTGGCGGGCGTCGTTGGTTAGACAACGCTCCAACGCAAGCAGATTTAGCGGACAGGATGTCCCCTAAAAGGAGGACCTCACCCGATGGCCCAGAGAAGGCCCGTGCAGGACTGGCGCGACGTTCCCGGAGCCCAGGAACTGATGGACAAGGCTCTCCCGTTGCTTGGCGCAGTGCGGGCGCGAGAGTACGGGCCCCTCGCGGCAGTAGCGTTCGAGACCGCTCTTCTCTTCACGAACCGCGAGGGCCTGCCGGACCTGCGCCGCAGCAGCCACGATGCCAAGCGCTGGATGTCCGACCTCTTGGACGCCGGGGGGTTCAAGCCCGTGCCCGGAGATTCCAAGGAGCGGCGGGAGAAGCTGGCGTCGGATCGACAGGCCATCTCACAGGGCGTGCGCACGGCAATGTCCCCGATCCGGGTCACCTACGTCCGGAGCATGGACGAGAACCCCGCCGAGCGCGAACGGAGGTTCCCCGGGCTGACGGACTCCGACGCTATCTTCGCCTACTACAAGATCAAGCCGAAGGCACAGCGGGAGCTACGGCTTGAGCACTACCACCGGAAGGCGGCGCTCCAGAGCATCGCGGCTGCCGTGCTCACACCCGACGGGGAGATCCCTCCAGCCCGCTGCGTCGAGGTGGTCGATACCGTTCACCGCACCGTCACGGCTTTGGACCCGGCGTCCTTCGGCGGGCTTGCTCCGGAGACCCTGGTTGAGCTTCGCCAGAAACTTCGTGAGACCCGCGCCGCGCTGCTCGCGCTGGAGGATGTGCTGAGCTGATACCGGCACCCCAGGCCCCGTCTTCCCTGTCCAGGGAGGGCGGGGTCTTTTCGCGTTCTGGGGTCGTCGGCGCGGTTGTTAACCGGCACGTCTAGACAGTTACGGAGGAATGCACCGGGTTGTCCGGCAACTCGGCCGCCGGGCCGGTTGTTAACCGGCGCACCTAAACGGTTGCGAGGAGGTGTGCCGTGAAGAACATCGCACTGATCGGCCGGGCGAGGTCCGGCAAGGACACGGCGGCCGGGGTCCTGGCCGGGTACGGGTACGTGAGGCTCGCGCTGGCCGACCCGCTGAAGGTGATGGCGTACGACGTCGATCCGGTGGTGGGCACCGAGCTGCTGGGCGTGAATGCCCCGGTCCCGGTCCACCTGGCCGACGCGGTGGACCGCTACGGCTGGGAGACGGTGAAGGACCGGTTCCCCGAGGCTCGGCGGTTCCTTCAGCGGCTCGGGACCGAGGGCGTGCGCCGTCACGTCGGCCCCGGCTTCTGGATCGGGCACCTGCACCGCGCCGCCGCAGCGGCCGGCGGGCCCGTCGTGGTCACCGACGTGCGCTTCGACAACGAGGTGGACGCGCTGCGCTCGGCCGGGTTCGCGGTCTGGTTCATCGACCGGGGCGGGGCCGACGGCGACCACCCGAGCGAACAGCTCGGCCCCAAGCACGCCGACCGGACCGTCCCGAACACGGGCTCCCTCGCCGCCTTCCACACCCGAATCCGCGAAGCCCTGGAGGCCACCGCATGACCCTGCGCGACCGCATCGAGGCGATCGACCGCACCGCCACCGCAATCGAGAACATCGTCTTCATCTACACCCCCGTACCGGACCCGCTCACCCCTGACGAGCGGGAGACCGACGAGCAGGCGGCGAACGCCCGGGTCGAGGCGGAGGTGCCCGGCTTCTCGGACACCCTGCCGTCGCTCGCCGCCGCGGCCTGACGGCCTCTCACCCTTCGGCCCGTCCCGATCCCCGGGGCGGGCCTTTCCCATGCCCAGCCACAGAGAAGAGAGAGAGCATGTCCGAAGGCGTCCGCACGATCCACCAGAAGGGCTCGCGCTACTACGTCCACCCCGAGTCGGGCGATCTCGCCCCGTCGGTGACGAGCATCCTGTCCATGGAGGCCAAGCCCTTCCTCCAGACGTGGTCAGCGAGCATGGCAGCTGAGTGCGCCGTCACGGACCTGGAGGTCGTCCAGCGCATTGCCGCCCGTGACCGCCAGGCCGCCGTCGACTTCCTCACGTACTCGGCCAAGCGCTACACCAAGGTCCGTGCTGACGTCGGCAGCCTTGTGCATGACTTCTTCGAGCTGCGGCTGCGCGGCGAAGAGGTGCCGTACCCGCACCACGACGTGGAGCCGTACGTGCCGCACATTGAGGCGTGGCTCGACCGCTACCAGCCCGAGCTGCTGTACGCGGAGGACGTGGCCTGGTCGCGTGAGCACCAGTACGCGGGGAGTTTCGACTTCATCGTGAAGATCAACGGCAAGACGATCCTGGGCGACCTGAAGACCGCCAAGTCGGTCTACACCTCGGTTGCCTCGCAGCTCGCGGCCTACGCCCACGCGGACGACCTGATCACCGTGGACCGCGCGATCCAGGCGTTCCCGAAGGTCGACGCCGGGGCTGTGCTGCACATCACCCCAGCCCGCGCGGAGTTCCGCCCGGTGAAGATCGACCGGGACATCTTCGAGCGCTTCCTCACCCTTCGCCAGCGCTTCGCGGACGACCGGGCCTCGGACGCCGGGATCATCGGCCGCGTCGCCTGGTCCAACGATGCCGGCCGTCAGACGGGCACGGCGCGCCGCGCCGCCTGACCCGGGTCTGTTAACCGCCCCGGCTCACTCTCCACGAGGCCGGCGACCGGGGTTGTTAACCGCCCCGACTCAACCCTGGCGAGCACGGTTGTTAACCGCCCCGGCTCACTCCTGGCGAGCACGGAGAGCGGGGTTGTTAACCGTCCCGGCTCGACCCTAGTGAACGCGGGGCCGCCCTACCTGTGGCCCCTCCTCCCGACAGAACGGATGCCCTTGAGCGACGCACTCGACAACATCTTCAACAGTGACCCCGAGCTGGCCGAGCGCGCGGAACGCGCAGAGGCCGCCGCCCGCCCGGACCTGGCCGGCGTCTTCCGCAACTACGAGGCGGCCCCCGACGGCGGTTTCCCGATTGCCCAGCACGAGTGGATGGTGACCAGCGCGCTGCCGTCCACCGCCGAGGCCGTGGCGGAGCTGCTGGGCGGCACCCCGTACGAACGGGAGACCGAGGCCGAGGACGCCATGGCGGTGAAGACCGACGCCGACCGGGTGGAGGTCGTCATCTCTGGCCCCGACGCCGTGCGGATGGACTTCAAGCAGTGGGTGAACGGCAAGCTCGCGCACCACTGCGACACCCGCCAGTTCCTCAGCCCGCCGGAGGACGTCGGCGTGCCGTGCCGCTGCCCCGGCACCATCGCCGAGCTGCGGGACCGCGCGAAGGCGGAGCGGGGCCCCAAGCCCAGCATCGAGATCGACTTCACGCTTCCCCACGCCATGGACCTGGGCCGCTTCCGGTACAAGTCCTCGGGCTGGTCGATGATCGCCGACCTGCCCGCGCTGAAGGGCGCGCTGGCCCGCTCCGGCGGCCCTTCGCTGGCCCACCTCATCAACGAGCGTGTGCAGTACACGAGCAAGGCGGGCCGGGACGTCGACTACCAGAAGGCCACGGTGAAGGTCATCAAGCCGTACGAGCTGGCGCTCACCGACACCAAGGCCACGGCCATCGAAGAGGAGCCGCCGTTCTAACGGCGCTCCACCACTAGCACCACCAGCGGGACCGGCTTCTTCGGAGGCCGGTCCCGCCCCGTTTTCCCTGGAGAGAGAAACCCGATGTACCCCTGCACCACCTTCACCGCCCACCAGCCGGCCGCCCGGACCAACAACCACCGCCACGGTATGCCGTGGGAGTCCGCCGAAAAGCACCGGCTCACGATGCTGCGCGCTCAGGGCGTTGCCTTCACGGAGATCGCCCGGCTGCTCGGCCGGACCGAGGCGGCCGTGCGGGCACAGGCGAACAAGCCCGCGCCCGGCGCGGCGGGTGAGCACCTGCCGAACATGCCCGGCAGCCGTATGCGCGGGGACGAGCTGCTGGAGCAGCGGGACCGCACCGGCCTGACCTTCGAGCAGCTGGCCGCGCGTGCCGGAATCCTCTCCGGCCCCGCCATCCTGTACATCATCGCGGCAGGCAAGAACCAGCTCTCCCCGCGCTACACCACCGCGATCAGGGACCTTCCCGACGCCCGCCGCACGGCCCCGGCCCCGGCCCCGGCCCCGAGCATTCCCGCCGCGTCGCAGCTCGCCCCGGGCTTCGTCAACATCACCGTGCCGGAACAGCTGGCTGCCGCGTTCCAGGTGATCGTCCACGCGATGGGAGCCCAGCAGTGAGCGCCTGGGAGGCCGACGCCGAACTGTTCGGCAAGGCCGGAAGCAAGGCGTTCCTGGCGATGCTCGCCGCGCGCTGCGTGGAGCCGGGAACGGGACAGGGAGCCCGTGAACTTCGTGCCAAACGGCACGAAGTGAAGGTCTCGGCCAACGGATTTGCTAGGTCAGCGGGCAAGGGAGCACACACGGTGCACCGGTACCTCGCCACGTGGGATCTGCTCGCCTCGGCCGGGCACGTCCCGCCGCGCGATGAGCTGGCCCCGGGTGTGGACGTGGAGCTTCCGGCCGCGAAGACGTGGACGGAGTTCTACCGCAAGGCGAACCCGCCGAAGCCGAGGGCCGAGAAGCCGGAGGACGTGACGCTGGAACAGGCCGAGGCCGAACTCGCCGCCGACCCCACGGCGCGCCTGGTCCCGGTGCCCCAGAGCCGTCACGTCAGCACCTACTTGCAGCGTATGAAGCACGCCACCGAGGACATTTTCGACCGCGCTCCCGATCCTGTCGCGGACGCGGTGATGCGCCTGGTCGATTGCCTGGAAGCCCTGAGCAACCCCGACCAGACGAACCGCGCCTACCTGCACAGCCTGGACGCCGTCGCCGAGCTGGCCGCAGCCTTCGCAACCCCCCGATGAGGAAGGACCCCGTGCACGCCCCCACCCCCGCCGGGCCGATCCCGGCCCGCCTGGTCAACGTCCTGCCCGGTACCGACCGCGCGCAGGAGATCATGCGCTCCGCGTTCCGTGAGTCGCCGCGCCCGCCGTCGGCCGGCACCCGCAACTCGCAGGCGAAACTCACCGAGCGCAAGGTCTACGCCATCCGGCGCGCCGCCGATCTGGGCGCCAGCCTCTCCGCCCTCGCCGAGGCGTTCGGCATCTCCGAGCGTGCCTGCCGCCACATCGCGCGGCGGACCTCCTGGGCTCACCTGCCCGAGGAGGGAGTGGCCCGTTGACCGACTACTCCACCCCGCTGTGGAAGGTCCGGCCCGAGGAGCGCCGGGCCTTCCTGCACGGCCGGGCGCGGGCGCTGGCCGCCGACGGCGCGTCCGCCGCCCGGCTGCTGCGGGCCTCGGATGCCGCGCACACCGCCGACTTCCGTGAACCGCGCCAGGGAGAGGGCGAGACATGACCTACCGCATCGGCCTGGGCATCGCCCCGGCGCTCGGCGACCTGCGCCTCGCCGGGTCCGGCGACATGATCCTGTTCCTGTACGACGCCCGCCAGCGCCCGGACTGGCCACGGTACTGGGAGGCCGCCGGCATGGCCGCCTACCGGGGCGCTGCCTTGTCGGTGGTGAGCGCCTAGTGGCCAACCGCAGCAAGGTCAAGGGCACCGCGTGGGAGACCGCGGTGGCCGACTACCTGAACGAACAGCTCGGTCAGTACCGGCCGGACTGGAAGGACGGTGACCGTGTGGTGCGGTGGAAGGACCCGTTGGACCCAGACAACGTCCGCCGCAACGTCCAGGAAAGCGCGGCGGACATCGGGGATCTGAACGTCCGTCCCTTCTGTGGCGAGAACAAGGCAGAGAAGTCGTACGACCTCGCCTCCTACGTCCGTCAGGCCGAGGCCGAGGCGGTCAACGCCGGGATGCCGTTCGGGGTCGCATACGTGAAGCGCCCCCGGGCGAAGACCGAGGACGGGTACGCCGTCACGTCGATCCGCACCCATGCGGCGATCGTCAAGGCCCTGCGGGAGGCCGGTTACTAGAGAGGAGAGGGCCGTGCGCATGCAGGAGATCCTGGACCGCCTGGAGGAGTGGCGGGACTACCAGAGCGGTGAGTGGGTGGCCCGCTGCCCGGCCCACGACGACGGGAAGCCGTCGCTGTGGATCAACCTGAAGACGTCCGGCATGGTGGGCCTGGCCTGCCGCGCCGGGTGTCGCTTCGAGGACATCGTCGCCGGGATGGACCTGCTGCCCAGGCACCTGTTCAACGTGGACGCCGAGGGCCTGGTCGCCGTGGCCGAGGCCCGGCCGGAGCCCGTCTCGCCGTACCTGACAGCCGGGCTGCGGGTATGGCTGGACTCCCTGCCGGCCGGAGCCGACGCCGCCCCGGCCTTGGACTACGCGCAGAAACGATTCGGCCTGACGGCCGCCGAACAGGACCGGCTGGGCCTGCGCTGGTGGCCCGACCCGCAGCCGTGCCCCGAGTGGGTTCCGACCTCGTTCATCCGCTATCCCCGCCTCGTCGTGCCGATGCACGACTTCGCGGGGGTGGCCCGGGGAGCGCAGGGCCGGGACCTGTCGGGGCGCTGCCTGGGCCGGTGGATCTCGCTGGCCAACCCGGACGGCTTCGAGTGGCAGCGGTACGGGGTGTTCCCAGGTCCCGACCCGGATGCGCCGTGGGTGGTCGCCGAAGGCCTGTCGGACCCGCTGGCGATCGTCGCCGACGGCTACAACGCGGTGGGGGTGCGCGGGGCCGCGCTGCTCAACAACGACCCCACCACGCTGGACGCGCTGGCCGCCGGCCTGGCGGGGCGCGACGTGCGGGTGTGCGGCGACAACGACCGCTCCGGGCGGGAGTTCACCCGCACCATCCTCACCGCCCTCCACGAACGGGGCTTGCCTGCACGGCGGTTGACGCTGCCCGAGGGCTTCAAGGACTACGCAGTATGGAGAGAGACCCGATGACGGCCTACGCCATCGACAGCCTGACCACCCCGCACGAGCCGGACCGGCCCGCGCTGACGCTGCCCCCGGCCGACGCGGTGGCCGCCTACCGGGAGGCGGCGTCCCGCTACGGGGCGAGTGACATCGTCAACGCCCACGCGTTGGTGCAGTACACCAAGGGCGGCATCAAGTACGCCGACGGCGTGGGCTTCCACGTCTGGTCGGGGACGCACTGGGTGCGCAACGAGGTACTGGTGCGCCAGGCCGCCCACGACCTCGGGGCCGCGATGGTCGAGACCCTGGCCCGGGAGAAAGCGGTGATCCGCGAGGCCCTGGCCCTGAAGCTGGCCGGGGACGCGCTGGCCGCAGAGTACGAGCGCCAGGTGGCCGCGCTGCCGCTGGCCAAGGCCGCGAAGGGCTTCACCATGGCCCGCCGGATCGATGACCTGATCCGCGAACTGGCCTCGGTGCGCGGGGTCCACTGCGAGGTGGACGACTTCGACCACCAGCCGCACCTGCTGTCGTTCGCCAACGGGACGGTGGACCTGCGCGACGGCCGGCTCAGGCCGCACGATCCGGCGGACATGCTGACCAAGTCCCTGCCGTGGGACTACAACCCGAAGGCGACGGCCCCGCGTTGGCTGCGGTTCCTGGACGAGGTGTTCCCCGCCGAGCCTTCGATGCCCGCCTACATCCACCGCCTGTGCGGGTACGGCATCACAGGGTCGACCGCGGAGCAGGCGTTCGCGGTGTTGGTCGGTGTCGGCGCGAACGGCAAGTCGGTGTTCCTGGACACCCTGTCGTACGTGTTCGACGCGCTGTCCGAGACCACGCGGTTCGAGACGTTCGAGGACCGGGGCAACAGCATCCCGGCCGACCTGGCCGCGCTGCGCGGGGCCCGGATGGTGATGGCCTCGGAGGGCGAGGCGGGCAAGCCGATGTCGGAGTCCGTGCTGAAGCGCGCGACCGGCAGCGACAAGCTGACCGCCCGTTTTATGCGCGAAAACTACTTCACCTATCAGCCGACGTTCCTGCTGTGGCTGGCGTCCAACCACACCCCGGCCTTCCGGTCGCAGGACACCGGTTTGTGGCGGCGCGTGAAGCTGATCAGGTTCGATCGCTTCTTTGCTCCGGAGGAGCGGGACCACGGGATCTTCGCCGCGCTGCGCGAGGAGGCCGAGGGGATCGCCGCGTGGGCGGTGGCCGGCGCGGTCGAGTGGTACGCCGAGGGGCTGAAGGAGCCCGACTGCATCAAGGCCGCAACCTCCAACTTCAAGGAGAACAGCGACGCCCTGGCGGAGTTCCTGACGGACGTCCTGGTAAAGACCGGCGACGATGCGCAGCATGTCCT
This sequence comes from Kitasatospora sp. NPDC058478, assembly GCF_042720345.1. Classification (NCBI taxonomy): domain Bacteria; kingdom Bacillati; phylum Actinomycetota; class Actinomycetes; order Kitasatosporales; family Streptomycetaceae; genus Kitasatospora; species Kitasatospora sp. NPDC058478. Next base: position 58,660 of record NZ_JBHXML010000044.1, read on the forward strand.
GTCTCAGGACGCGTACAACGCGTACCGCGACTGGTGCGAGGCGCAGGGCGAACGGGCCTGGACTCGCCGCGGATTCGTGTCCGCGCTGGATGAGCGCGGTATCCGCCAGCACCGCATGAACAAGGGGCGTGTGCTGCTGGGTGTGCGTTTCGCTCAGCAGTCGGCACCCGCCGGGCCGGGAGTCTTCGACACCACCAACGACTAGGAAGTGAGCACATGCGGGTACACCCGTACCGGCTGGCCGGAGAGCCAGTCGAGATCAAGGTCGCCGAGAACGGTGACGACCTGCGGGAGTTCCGCACCTGGTGGACCGGCCACGCGAACGCCGGGACACTTCTCGGGTTCGACACCGAGACCACCGGCCTGTCCTGGACGGACCGAATACGGCTCGTCCAGTTCGGCGACACCTGCACCGCGTGGGTCATTCCCTTCGAACTCGGCGGCATGTTTCGCGAGGCCGCCCGGGAGGCGCTGGCCCAGCTCCCGCGCCTGGTGGCCCACAACTTGACGTTCGACGCGTTGAAGGTCGACAACGAGCTGGGCATCCAGCTCGAAGACCTCTATCCCCGCGCCCAGGACTCCCGCGTGGCCGCCCACCTGCTCGACAGCCGCCACGACCACGAAGGCGGCGTCGGACTGTCGCTCAAACCGCTCTCCGCCTGGTACATCGACCCGGCCGCCCCCGACACGCAGGGTGACCTGACGAAGGTCTTCAACGGGCTGGGCCTGACGAAGGAGAACGGCTGGGCGCGGATCAGCCTCTCGCACCCCGTCTACGAGTTGTACGCCGGTCTCGACGCGCTACTCGTCGCCCGGCTGCTGCCCAAGCTGCTGGCCCGGTACAAAGCCGAGGGTCTGCGCTCGGCCCTGCTGCCCTACGAACACCGCGTCGCCTTGGTGTGCGCCAAGGTGCAGCGCAACGGGATGCTGCTCGACCCGACGTACACCAAGGGCCTGGTGGGCCGTCTGGCGGACGAGAAGAAGTGGTTCTCCGGCGTGGCGGCCCGGTTCGGCGTCTCCTCGGTGAACAGCCCCGACCAGGTGGCCGGCGCGCTGCTCGGGATGGGCGAGCGGCTGACGGAGAAGACGGACAGCGGCGCGCTGTCGGTGGCCAAGGAGGTGCTGCTGCCGCTGGCGGACCTGGACCAGGACTGGCGGCGGCTCGGGATGCGGAAGCCCAACCCCCTGGCCGACGCCGTGTTGAGGGCGAAGAGGGCCGGGAAGTGGTCGACGTCCTACGCCGAGGCGATGCTAAACAACCGGGACGAGCACAACCGCATCCACCCGAAGATCAACCCCATGGGGGCGATCACAGCCCGCGCCTCCCACTCCGACCCTGCCATGGCCCAACTCCCCTCCCACGGGTGGGAGGTGCGCCGGTGCGTGGTCGCCGAGCCGGGACACGTGTACTTCTCGGTGGACCAGCAGGCGGTCGAACTCCGTGTGCTGGCCGCGCTGTCCGGGGAAGCCCGGATGGTGCGGGCCATCGCCGAAGGCCGCGACCTGCACGGCTACGCCGCCGCGATGATGTTCGGCGAGGGCTACACCAAGGCTCAGCGGACCCTGGCCAAGATCGCCGGGTTGGGCACCGCGTACCAGGGCGGTGCGGCGACTCTGGCCAAGCAGACGGGTCAGCCGGTCGACGTCATGAGGGACACCCTCCAGCGCTACGGCCGGGCGTTCCCCGGGATCAAGAGGTGGGCGCGCAAGATGCAGCGCCAGGCTCTCGCGGAGCGCTGCACGATGACCACGGTCACCGGCCGGCGGCTCCACCTGGACCGCGACAAGCTGTACAAGTCCGTCGCCTACGCCTGCCAGTCCACCGCGCGCGACACCATGGGCCAGGCGCTGATCAAGATGGACGAGCAGGGCCTCACCCCCTACCTCACCATGTGGGTGCACGACGAGGTGGTGGGCACAGCCCCGAGGAGCGAGGCCGCGGAGGTCGCCCAGGCGTGCGCGGACGCCATGAAGATGACGCTGCTGGGGGTCCCTCTGGACACCGACGCCGAGGTCTACGGCCCGAGTTGGGCCGACGGCTACGGCCTGCCGAAGGAGTGGGCCTATGCGGCGTGAGGCCGAAAGTCCGTGGACCCAGTGGTGCGAGGTGTGCGACGACGAGCGGCCGTTGGTCCAGTTCGGCCGGCGCAAGCGCTCGCCGAACGGCCGGGCGAACGTCTGCCGGCCGTGCGTGAAGGCGGCGAACAACAAGGCGAACCGCGACCCGCAGGTGGTCCGCAAGCGCCGGGACGCCCGCCTGCGCCGGGTCTACGGCATCACGCTGGCCGACTACGAGCGGATGGGCCGTCGCCAGCGGTGGCGGTGCGCGATCTGCGGTCAGAAGGCGGTGGCCGGGGACCGCCTGGTGGTGGACCACGACCACGACAAGCCCAAGGGCGCGGCCGTGCGCAGGCTGCTGTGCCGGGGAGAGAACGCGGCCTTGGGCCACTTCGGCGACTCCTCCGCCCGTCTCGACCGGGGCGCGGTGTACCTGCGCGACCACGGAAAATGAGACCCACGCCACATTGCGATCACTTTACGTAAGCATCGCTGGTCACTGCCATGATCGGGACCTTTGGCATGTCCGAAAGTCCCATAAGGACTGTTGCGGACATAGGCCACATCTCCTAATCTCTGCACGCGAAGTGTGATGAATAAGAACATTCTGTGAAGAGCGGGAGCGACGATGAGGCCAGGGGGGCGCGCCGCCGTTGCCGGCATGCGCCGCCTTCTGGACCGCCTGGCTCACGTCCGCCTACACCTTGCCGCCACCGTAAGTCCCAGCTTCGTGAGGGCATTTCGCCTCGCCATGGGCCTCACTGATGTGAGCAGACTATTCCTCGGCCATCTGCCGTGGGAGGCCGATCCGTGCAAGGTTGAGCGACTTCGCCGGAGGGTGCTAGCCGCCCTCCACGTCCATCGGACTGTGAGTCCCGAGCCCACCCGGGCCCGCTTCGAGCGGGCCCTTCACCTCCTCATCGCTCGCTGTATGGCGCTCTTCGTACGCCGCCTGGCCCTCTCGATAGCCCCGGCCCTTCGCCGGGAAGCTCCGGGATCTGACCGCCTGGCCTAGCGCCAGTGCCCACCAGGCCCCTGCCTTTCGGCTGACACCGAACCGGCAGGGGCCTTTTCCATGCCCCGACGCGGCCACGAGTGCCGGCCGGGGCTTCGTCATGCCCTGACGCGGGCCCAGATGTGCGCCAGGGCTTCGTCATGCCCTGACACGGCCGCGAGTGCCGGCCGGGGCTTCGTCATGCCCTGACGCGGGCCCAGATGTGCGCCAGGGCTTCATCGCGCCCTGACGCGCCGTCCGGCGATACCGCACGCCCATCTACATGTTCTGTACATGTCAAGGAATCTCTATGTCTTCGTCCTGCATTACCCCCGCCCTGATCCGCCAGGCCCAGACCCCCAAGCCTCTGCCCGCCCTGACCGGCCTGGGCACACTCGACCGAGGCCGGGTTGCAACTGAGGAGATCCTGAACGGACTTGAGGGCATCGCACTGTCCGTCTCCCGCAAGCGGGCTCAGCAGATGGAAGGCGACAGCCACCAGGCCGCCCAGGACATCGCCCAGGAGATGCGGCTGAGCTTCTGGCGGGCCATCCACGCGTGGGACGTCGACGCCCCGAACACCGCAGAGTTCAGCTCGTACGCATTCCAGCGGGCGAAGTTGGACGGACACGCGGCCGCCACCCGTGAGATCGCCCCCGGGGTGCCGCGCGACTCCGCCGCAGCGTTCATGGGCGCCCTCAAGCGCAACGGCGGCTGCTTCACCGCCGCCAAGGAGGAGCTGACCGGGCTGGACGCCAAGCGCCGGTTCTCGCCCGAGCGCGCCGACATCGTCGCCGCCGTCTTCACCCGCCCCCTGCCGATCGCCAGCGTCGCGGAAGGCGCACTCGAAGCCTCCACCGCGCAGGACCCGGACCACCTGGTCGAATACACCGCGCTCGGCACCACCCCCCGCACCGCCCGGCTCCGCCTCGCCGCCAAGGACGGCCGGCCGGTCGTCGCCGCCGCGACCACCGCGGGCTGGTGCAGCGACCTCCAGCCGTCCCTGGCCTTCAACCCGCTCGCCATCTCCCGCGACGCCGTGCGTTGCAAGGGCGTCCGTGTCACGGGCACCAAGCGGGGCAAGAAGGCCAGCGGGGCGATCACCGACCGGGCCGTGGAGGCCGAGACCTCCGCCCGCTTCGCCGCCGCCGCGTGGGTCAAGGCGGCCGGGCTACTGGAGCGCATGTCGCCCACCGAGGCCGCCATCGCACGTCTCGCCTACGGCTTCGACGGCCCGCCCATGCTCACCGACGCCGGGAAGCTCGACGCCACCGGCATAGCCGAAGCCCTCGGCAAGACCCCCGGCACCGTCAAGGCCACCTGGTCCCGCGCCATGAAGAAGCTCCGGGACGCCGCGTGAACCGAGCTGTTAACCGCCCCGGCTCAAGCCTTCCGAACCACCCCACGGAAAGGCCCCAGCGATGAAGTCCCCAGTCGGAACCTACGAACTGCCCGGCGGCGCGCGCCTACGCGTGTTCGCCGACCACAGCGACAACGACGGCTACGCCCTGGAGATCACCCGCGACGGCCAGACCGTCCGCTACGACGCCGGACACTCCGCCCGCGAAGTCCAGGCCTACCTGGCCCTGTTGACCTGATCGAGGAGAGACAACCCCCATGACGACCGTAACTGAGACCGCCCGCCCGGACGAGCAGCGCTTCCCCTGCAAGTACGACGGCCCCCAAGACTTCGCCCGCCTCCACATAGACGCCGAGGGCGACATCGGCGTACTCATCCGCGCTGGCGAGGCCATGGCCTCCATCTACCAGAACCCCGAGGTCGCCGAGCAATTCGGCCACGCCCTGATCCAGGCCGCAACTCAGTCCCGCACGATCGGTCTGGAGATCCAGCGAGTCCGGGAGGAGGAGGCCGAGGCCACGCGACGCCTGGGCGAGATGGAGGCGGCCCGGCAGGCAGAGGAGGCCCGCCAGGCCGGACTGCCCTACCTGGTGGCCGGCGGCTCGACCTCGCCCACCGCCCTCCCACAGCCCCCCGCATTCACCGACCTGCCGCCCGCCCCACCCGCCTCCCCCGAGGCGCAGCCGCCGACCTTCGCGGACGTGATGCTCCCGCAGAACAACACCGCCGCGCGAGAGCGCGCCTTCCTGCGGGCGACCGAACTCCTCGGACCGGACGCGGGCGTCGCCAGCAAGATCGCCATGGCGAACTTCCTCCTCCAGGGCGGCCAGCAGTGACGCTCCCCGTGATCCACGCCGTCGTCCACCAGGCCGCCCGCGCCTACGAGGCCCGCACCCCCGCAGGCGAGCGCGTCATCGTCATCGAGACCGAGCACTCCACACCCGGCCAGATCACCCGATCGGTCGTCCCCCTTCCGGAGCACGTGGCTCTGGATCTGGCCACGGGCATCGAAGATTGCACTTGGTGACAGCCACGATGGTTGGATGGCGGCATGAGCGAGCCCGACCACCCCCGGGTGATCGCCGAGGTCGCCCTGCGCAGCCTCCAGGCCGACCGCTGCAACGGCGAGTACCTGTTGACCCAGTACCTCAGCACCCCTGACGCGAGGGCACTGCTGGCCTCGCCCGAGGTGCCTGACGACGCTGTGGAGCTGCTGGCCGAGATCGGCCGCACCCGCCGCCTGGCCCTGGCCCTGCTCCGCGTCCTGTCCACCTGACCCACGTTAAGGCCCCCGGCCAGCACTGTTCGCACAGTGCTGACCGGGGGCCTTTTCTGTGTTTCAGGACCCGCCCGCCCCGTCCCTCTCCTCCGGCGGCTTCCACCCGCGCGGCTTCTTCCACACGATGTCCAGCCGGTCCGCCGTGAACCTCCCGCCTGTATGCGGAGCCTTCAGCAGGTACACCCGCTCGATCGCCAACCGGAGCAGCTGCCCCCGATAGTGGTCGTCCGAGGACTCCCACAGCTTCGCGGCGCGGACCGGATCGGTGAGCACCGAAATGTCCGCCATCGGCTGGGCCACCTCCTCCCAGTCCTTGCGCGCGTTCTCCACGTCCTCCACCGCCGCCCGACGCTGCTTGACGTACGTGGCCTCTCCGTCCCGGCCTGGGTATGCCCCGGCGGCCTCAAGGCGGTCGATGCGCGCCACCGCCTCCTCCGCGAGCTTGAGCTGCCCCCGGGCGTCGGCCTCCTTCTTGCTCTCCTCCGGCTGGGACAGCTCCACCCACCCTTCCGCGACCGCCAGCAGAGTGGGGTCCAGCGGATCCGCCGTCGACAGCTTCTTGCGCCACTCCTCCGCCAGGACCCGCTCCACAGCGTCCCGCATACCGGTCACCGGGTTGGGGCAGTCCAGCCCGAGGTTGACCCTGCCGCACCGAAACGACTGGCCGTGGATCGTCGCCGAGTGGCCCTTCTTCGGGTCCCGGCCTCCGCCGTCGCAGCACATGAGCCCCGACGCGGGCGAGCGCTTCACGGGCTTCTCCTGCTCTTCCGCAGTCGGCAGGTTCTTCCGGCGCTCCCACCCGGCCGCGATCCGCCGGTGCTTGTCCCACGTCTCCTGCGGAATACCATCCACCCCCTTGGCGAACACGCGCACCGGTTTCCCCTTGGCATTCAGATAGACCTGGGCAACGTGGTTCACCCGAACGATCTGCCATCCGAGGTACACCGGGTTCCTCAAGATCGTGCCGACCGTATTCGACCGGAACGGGCCTCCCCGAGTCGACCGGAATCCGTCGGCTGTCAGCCCCAACGCGATCTTCCGATTAGACAAGCCCTCGGCGGCCTCCCGGTGGATGCGCTCGATCACCGGCCAGAACTTGCCGTGCTTGAGCTTGCGCTTCTTCGTGACCTTGAGCCCGTACGGCGCACCCGACAGCCACTTGCCCTCGTCACGCTGCTCGGCCTTGGTATCCCGGACCTTCTGCGACAGCACCCGGCTGTACTCGCGGTCTCGCTCGGCGTCCTCAATGATCCGGCGGCGGTCCTCAACCCGGTCGGTGTCGAGCCCGTTGATATCGAAGACGAGCCGCTTCCCGGGGTTGTCCAGGATCTTCAGCACGTCGCCCGCACCCTTGCGGCTGTACCGCGAGGAGTCGTACGCCCACAGACAGTCCGACTCGCCTTCGAGCAGCGCGTGGACCGCCGCGTCGAAGTCCGGGCGCTTCACGGTCAGCTTGTACGCGCTCAGGTTCTCGCGGAAGATCCGGCGAATCTCATATCGGTTCGTCTTCGCCCATGCCCGGCCCTTCACTTCCTGCGCCTTCAGCGACAGGATGTCCCGGGCCGCCGTACCCCGGACGACCTGCGACTTCCGAAGAAGCAGGTCGACATATCGCACCGGTCCGGCAGGCTTCCGAGCCATGGTTCCACTCTCCAGTCAGCAGCGCGTGCCCGCACCCTGGAGGTGCAAGGGCGACCCCGCGCTCTGGGAGGAGCACGCCAATGCGCACATCGCCCCGGCCATCGGCCTGCCCGCCCTCCCGCTGGTCCGCTTCACCGGCGACGTCCCGCAGCCCGGTGACCCGCGCGTCCCCCTGATGGAGCTGCTCTCGGCCCGCAAGTGGGCCCCGCTGCTGCGCTACGCCGCGGGCCGCCCGTTCGCCTGGGTGGACGACGTCATCCCGCCGCGGCTGGTCCGCAACTCCCTCTGGCGCCGCGACCGCCTGCTGCTGCCGATCGACCCGGGCCCGGGCCTGGAGCGCCGGCACGTCGACCGCCTGCTCGCCCGGCCGCCGCGCACCCCGGCCGGCCGCCTCCCGCTCAGGGGGTCGGCAGCCAGCTGACGTGCCCGGCGAGCAGCGCGTACCCGACGAAGGCCACCGTGTCGATCAACGCGTGCGCCGCGACCAGCGGCATCACCCGCCCCCAGCGCCGGTACAGCAGGCAGAACACCGCCCCCATCACCATGTTGCCGACCAGCCCGCCGACCCCCTGGTACAGGTGGTACGAACCGCGCAGCACCGAACTCGCCACCACCGCCGCCGGCCACGACCAGCCCAGCTGCCCGAGCCGGCGCAGCAGGTAGCCGAGGACGACGACCTCCTCCAGGGCGGCGTTCTGCCACGCGGAGAGCACCAGCACCGGGACCCGCCACCACACGTCCGGCAGCCCGGACGGCGCCACCGTCAGGTTGTAGCCGGCCGCCTGCGAGGCCAGGTACAGCACCAGCCCGGAGCCGCCGATCGCGGCCGCCACGGCGGCGCCCCGGCCGAGGTCGCGCAGCTTCTGCCCGAGGTCGAAGCCGAGCACCCGCAGCGCGGCGCCCTCGCGCACCAGCAGGTACCCGACCAGCACCACCGGCATCAGCCCGCGCCCGATGTAGTACAGCTGCCACACCAGGTCCAGCCAGGGCCGACCGGGCGCCCGCGAGCCGTTCAACGTGGCGACCTGCTGGCCGAGTTGGATCGGTTCGGTGAGCGAGGCCGCGAAGCTGATCAGCGCGCTGACGCCACTGGCCCCGAGGGAGAGGCCGAGGACGATCAGCAGTTCCACGCCGAGCAGCCGGCGCGTGGGCTTCGCGGTCTCCGGTGCGGTCGGGAGGGTGGTCACGGGCGGCTCCAGCGGGGCGGGCGTCGCTCCGGCCGTCGGCCGACCGCCGGAGCGATCATCCTGACACAGCGGTCCGGCTACCCGACCGGCCAGGTGTGCACCGGCTCGCCGGTGCGCATGTGCTCGATGTAGCGCCTGGTCATCGCGGCGAGCGCGGCCGGGCGGTCCATCCCGTACTGCTCGCGCAGCCGGTGGAAGGTCGCGCTCTGCCAGGCCGCGCCGTTGGTGCGGCGCAGGCAGCGCTGCTCGATGATCCCCAGGTAGCGGTCCCGGTCGGCGGGCTCCACGCCCCACTCGTCCAGGCCCTGGTGGGCCATCGGCAGCAGTTCGTTGAGCACCAGGTCGACGGCGGACACCGTGGTCAACCCGCCGCCGCGGCCCGCCCGGCCCGCCCGCGGCCACTGGAACACCGCGTCGATGCCGTAGCGGGCGCCCTGCCGGAAGTTCTCGTCGGCCCGCTCGAACGGCAGCCTGGTCCAGACCGGCCGGGGCTGCTCGGCGAGCACCCGGACCAGCCCGTAGTAGAAGGCGGCGTTCGCGAGCGTGTCGGCCACCGTCGGCCCGGCCGGCAGCGCCCGGTTCTCCACCCGCAGGTGCGCGATCCCGCCCGCGATGTCGTACACCGGCCGGTTCCAGCGGTAGATCGTGCCGTTGTGGAGCCGCATCTCGGCGAGCCGGGGCGCGCCGCCGGAGGAGAGCACCTTCATCGGGTCCTCGTCGTCGCAGATCGGCAGCAGGGCGGGGAAGTACCGCAGGTTCTCCTCGAACAGGTCGTACGCCGAGTCCACCCAGCGCTCGCCGAACCAGGTGATCGGCCGGACGCCCTGCGCCTTGAGTTCCGCCGTACGGGTGTCACAGGCCTGCTGGAACAGCACCGGACGGGTCTCCCGCCACAGCTCCCGCCCGAACAGGAACGGCGAGTTGGCACCGAGCGCGAGCTGCGCCCCGCAGATCGCCTGGGCCGCGTTCCACACCGAGGAGAAGCGTTCCGGGGTCACCTGCAGGTGCAGTTGCAGGGAGGTCGCGGCGGCCTCGGCCACCATGGTGATGGTCTCCAGCTGGAGGTGTTCGACGCCCTCGATGTCCAGCGCGATGTCCTCGCCGCGGGCGGCCAGGATCTGGTCGCTGAGCAGGCTGTAGCGCGGGTTGTGGGAGATCGCGTCCAGGCCGGTGTGACCGTGCTCCAGGGTCGGCAGGATCCCCACCATGACGATCCGGGCACCGGCCTCGGCGGCCCGCCGGTCGGCGTAGCGCAGCCCGGTGTCGAGCTCCTCGCGCAGGTCCTCGAAGACGTGCCCGCACAGCCGGTGCGGCACGATGTTCACCTCGACGTTGAACTGGCCCAGTTCGGTCTGGAAGTCGCTGGAGCCGATCGCGCTCAGCACCTGCGCGTTGCGCAGCGCCGGCAGGCCGTCCTCGTCGGCCAGGTTGAGCTCGATCTCCAGGCCCATGACCGCCCGCGGCCGGTCGAACCGGTCCTCGCGCAGCATCCGCCCCAGCGCGTCGAGGCAGGCCTGGAGCTTGCGCCGGTACAGCTGCCGGTCCGCCAGATCAGCCCGAGTCGCCACGACCTTCTCGCCCACGGTCCCCTCCTCCTGAGACACCGGCCGACCCGACCGTGCAAGCATCATGCCCACCTCGAAGATCGATACCCGAATGCTTGTACTGGCTTGCAATGCAAGGAAACTGACGGATATTCAGCAGATCTGCCGACTTGCCCGGCGCCACCGCCTGTGATAAACAGGTCACCCTGCGCACCTGTTCGATAGAATTCGCACTGCGCTCCGGCCGGCCCGCTCCGCCTCGAAACCCTCGTCGACGGCGGCGACCGCGCCGGCACCGCGATCATGCACAACCGGACACGGCCAGGTCCCGTCACCGATGACACACCGCGCCACGCCGGTATGCCGCACTCGCACGCCGATCTCGCACGGAGAGGCGGACCCCGCCATGACTCTGCAGACCCCCCAGCCCCCGCCGAGCGCCCTGCGCGCCGTCCTGGCCGCACTCGACTCGGAGACCGCGCTGCGCCAACCCGCCGCCGCAGCACTGCGCCATCCGGTCGGCCCGCTGCTCCCCGCGCACCCCCTCGCCGTCCACGTCCTGGACGGGCCGCGCCCGGAGCTGCCCGCCGCCCGCCGGACGGGCTGGCGCTTCCTGATCAAGGACGGCGCCGAGGTCGCCGCCGCCGCCGAGGTCGTCCAGGCCGTCGAGGGCCACACCTTCTCGCACTTCACCGCCGGCCCCTACCTCGACTCGACGGTCCGGGCGCTGCGCCAGGCCTGGCAGCTCGCCCAGGGCTCCCGGTCCCGCCAGCAGCCCCGACTGCTGACCTTCCCCGGGCAGTACGCGACGGCACTGTGGCTGCACAGCCCCGACGCCGGCCCGGCCGCCGACCAGCTGATCCCGCTGGCCCCGGCCCCGCTCGGCGTCACCGCGCACCGCGCCTACCCGGCCGCCGAGCTGCTGCCGCTGCTCGCCCGGGCGCCGCTCGCCAAGCCACTGCTGCTCGGCTCCTCCTGAGCCGGCCCCACGCCGACGGGCCACCGGGCCAGCACCCGGTGGCCCGTCGGCGCGCGTGTCACCCTCATCCGCCCGAACCACCCGGACGGGCCATCCGCCCTGACCTCCTCGGGCCATGCCGCAGCTGACCCATCGGTGCGCCCTTTCCCGCCGGACCCACCTGAACGGGTGATCTCTGCCCGGGAGTTGTGGCGCATGTCACGAAATCCCTGCGCGCGCGTCCACAGATGCCGACACTGGGAACCAGCGTGGAAGGACCACCTGTCCTACCCACTTGAGCGCCGGTCAACACCTGGTCGGCGCGCGGACAGGATCCGGCTACCGCGGCGGCTCCCGACGGCTCCGCCGGCGGCCGCACCACGGGGGAGGATCGCAGAGCGAAGCGAGGGTACGCATGTGCCAGCACCGTCCTGAGTGCCCGTCGGCCGAGTGCGAGGACCGCGAGGCTGCCGTCACGGTGGCCTGCCACCCGGAGCAGGGCTGGAGCCTGCTCTGCAACGGCGTCGTGCTGTTCGAGGACACCGGAGAGCTGCTGCCCGACGGCCGGGTGATCGCGCCGCGCCGCACCGTCGCCCACGCGGCCTGACCGCACCGGCGGGGGCAGCCGCCGGACGACGACAACGGGCAGGGCCCCGACGGTACGTGCCGTCGGGGCCCTGCCGTACGTCCGGTCCGGATCAGACGCCGTACTCCTCCAGCGGCGGGCAGGAGCAGACCAGGTTGCGGTCGCCGTACGCGCCGTCGATCCGGCTGACCGGCGGCCAGTACTTGTCCGCCGGGTTCACGCCCGCCGGGAAGACCGCCTCCTGTCGCGAGTAGCCGTGCGCCCACTCGCCGGCCAGCTCGGCGGCGGTGTGCGGGGCGTTGCGCAGCGGGTTGTCCGCGGCCGCCCACTCGCCCGAGCCGACCTTGTCGACCTCGGCCCGGATCTCGATCATCGCGTCGCAGAACCGGTCGATCTCGTGCAGGTCCTCGGACTCGGTCGGCTCGATCATCAGCGTGCCGGCCACCGGGAAGGACATCGTCGGCGCGTGGAAGCCGTAGTCGATCAGGCGCTTGGCGATGTCGTCCACCGTCACGCCCGTCTCCTTGGTCAGCGGGCGCAGGTCGATGATGCACTCGTGCGCGACCAGCCCGCCGGGGCCGGTGTAGAGCACCGGGAAGTGCGGTGCCAGCCGCTTGGCGATGTAGTTGGCGTTCAGCACCGCGACCTGGGTCGCGCGCTTGAGGCCCTCGCCGCCCATCAGCCGGACGTACGCCCAGGAGATCGGCAGGATGGCCGCCGAGCCCCACGGCGCCGCCGAGATCGGGCCGACCCCGGTGGCCGGGCCGGCCTCCGGCTGCAGCGGGTGGTTCGGCAGGTACGGCGCCAGGTGGGCGCGCACCGCGACCGGGCCGACGCCCGGGCCGCCGCCGCCGTGCGGGATGCAGAAGGTCTTGTGCAGGTTCAGGTGCGAGACGTCCGCGCCGAACTTGCCCGGCTTGGCGAGGCCGACCAGGGCGTTCAGGTTGGCACCGTCCACGTACACCTGGCCGCCGGCCTCGTGCACCAGGGCGCAGATGTCGGTGATCTGGGTCTCGTACACGCCGTGGGTGGACGGGTAGGTGACCATCAGCACGGAGAGGCTGTCCCGGTGCTGCTCGATCTTGGCCTTCAGGTCCTCGACGTCCACGTCGCCGTCGACCAGGGTCTTCACCACGACCACGCGCATGCCGGCCATCACCGCGGAGGCCGCGTTGGTGCCGTGCGCGGAGGACGGGATCAGGCAGACGTCGCGCTGGGTGTCGCCGTTGGCGTGGTGGTAGGCGCGGACGGCCAGCAGGCCGGCCAGCTCGCCCTGCGAGCCCGCGTTCGGCTGGATCGAGACGGCGTCGTAGCCGGTCACCTCGACCAGCTGGCGCTCCAGCTCGCGGATCAGGCTGAGGAAGCCCTGGGCCTGCTCGATCGGCGCGAAGGGGTGCAGCTGGCCGAACTCCGGCCAGGTGACGGCCTCCATCTCGGTGGTCGCGTTGAGCTTCATGGTGCAGGAGCCCAGCGGGATCATGCCGCGGTCCAGCGCGTAGTCCCGGTCCGACAGGCGGCGCAGGTAGCGCAGCATGGCGGTCTCCGAGCGGTGGCTGTGGAAGACCGGGTGGGTCAGGTACTCGTCCTGGCGCAGCAGCGCGGCCGGCAGCGCGTCGGCGCCCTCGGCGACCTCGACCGCGGGGACGCCGAACGCGGCCCAGACGGCGGCCAGGTGCTCGCGGGTGGTGGTCTCGTCGGTGGAGACCGAGATCCGGTCCGCGCCGTCCTGGTGGACGTTGACGCCGTTGGCGCGGGCGGCGGCCGCGATCTCGGCGGCACGGCCCGGGACGACGGCGGTGACGGTGTCGAAGAACTCGCCGTGCAGCAGCTCGACGCCGCCGGCCCGCAGGCCCTCGGCGAGGGCGGCGGCGTAGCGGTGGGTGCGGCGGGCGATGTCGGCCAGGCCGTCCGGGCCGTGGTAGACGGCGTACATCGAGGCCATGACGGCGAGCAGCACCTGGGCGGTGCAGATGTTGCTGGTGGCCTTCTCGCGGCGGATGTGCTGCTCGCGGGTCTGCAGCGCCAGGCGGTAGGCGCGGTTGCCGTCGGCGTCGACCGACACGCCGACCAGGCGGCCGGGCAGCGAGCGGGCGTACTCGGCGCGCACCGACAGGTAGCCGGCGTGCGGGCCGCCGAAGCCCATCGGCACGCCGAAGCGCTGCGAGGTGCCGCAGGCGATGTCGGCGCCGAGCGAGCCCGGCGAGGCGAGCAGGGTCAGCGCCAGCAGGTCGGCGGCGACCGCGACGATCGCGCCGAGGCCGTGCGCCTGCTCGATGACCGGGGTGAGGTCGCGGACCACACCGGTGGCGCCCGGGTACTGGAGCAGCACGCCGAAGACGCCGCGCTCGGCGATCTCGGCCGGGATGCCCTCGGACAGGTCGGCGACGACGACCTCGACACCGGTCGGCACCGCGCGGGTGTTGATCACCGCGGTGGTCTGCGGCAGGGTCTCGGCGTCGACCAGGAAGACGCCACCCTTGACCTTGGTGACGCGGCGGGCGAGCGCCATCGCCTCGGCGGCCGCGGTGCCCTCGTCGAGCAGCGAGGAGCCGGAGGTCGGCAGGCCGGTCAGGTCGGAGACCAGGGTCTGGAAGTTGAGCAGCGCCTCCAGGCGACCCTGGGAGATCTCCGGCTGGTACGGCGTGTAGGCGGTGTACCAGGCCGGGTTCTCCATGACGTTGCGCAGGATCACCGGCGGGGTGAAGGTGCCGTAGTAGCCCAGGCCGATCATCGGCTGGAGCACCTGGTTGCGGCTCGCCAGCTCGCGCAGTTCGGCGAGCACCTGCGCCTCGCTGCGGCCGCCGGGCAGGTCCAGGCCGGTGATGGAGCGGATCGCCTCGGGAACGGCGGTGGCGGCGAGTTCGTCCAGCGAGCCGTAGCCGATGGACGCCAGCATCTTCTGCTGCGCGGCGTCGTCGGGGCCGATGTGGCGGTTCTCGAAGGGGCTGGCCAGCTCAAGCTCGGTGAGGGTCGAGGCGCCGGTGGGGCGTCCCGCGTTCGGCTGGGCGTTCATGGTGGTCGAGGCCTCCTGGTCACGGACCGGCGGGGGTGCGCACGCCGGCCGGCCGGAGCCGCTGCGGACAGCGATTCGACCCGGGCGGGCGAACCCGACAGGCCTCCCCCTCTGTCATCGGGACCTGAGAGCTTCACCCGCACGGCGCGCTGTGGCACGCCGCCGGCTTGCACCGTCGGTGAGGGTGGTGGCCGTCGGCTCCCTGCCGACGGTCCTGCCCTGCTTTCCAGAGTGACCTACCCCACACGGTACGGATGCCTGAGAGATTCCGGGGAGGAGTTGCTCCTTCGGCGCCCCGACCAGCGCTTTCCGTGGCCGGGGACTCTCCCGAGCGGGCTCGGCGGTCGCCGCCCAGGGTACCAGCGGCAGGCCCCCTGATCACGGCCGCGTCGGGTCACTCCCGGTCTACGCGCGTCCCCCGGACGGTCCAGCCCGAAGCCCGTCCGGCGCACCCCGGTCGCGCCCGTCCGATTCATGGCCTTTGGTGTGAAGTGGCAGGCGGAACGGGTGCTCCGGCCACGGTCCTGCGGGAGTTCCGCAGGCGCAGCGCACTGGAGGAAAGAGTGCAAACCGACATCGATCCCCGGGACCTCATCGGCCACAAGGCGGTCGACCGCAACGGAGACAAGATCGGCACGGTCGACGAGGTCTACCTGGACGACGCCACCGGCCAGCCGGAGTGGGCAGCCGTCCGGACCGGCATCTTCGGCCGGGACGCCTTCGTCCCGCTCACCACCAGCGAGTTCTCCGGCGACGAGCTCCGGGTGCCGTACGACAAGTCGCTGGTGAAGGAGTCGCCGGACTTCGGCGTCGGCCAGCACCTGTCGCCCGCCCAGGAGCTCCAGCTCTACCGCTACTACGGCCTGGACACCCCGGCGAACGGCCGGCCGGTCGGCCGGGACGCCGACCGGCCCGTCGGCCGCGAGGGTGACCGGCTGATCGGCCGGGACGGTGACCGCCCAGCCGGCCGGGACGGCGACCGGCCCATCGGCCGCGAGGACGACCGACCGGCGCGGCCCGACCTCGACTTCGGCACCACCTCGGCGGCCGAGCCCGTGAAGCCCATCACCTTCCACTCCCTCGGCCCCGCCCCGACCACCCCTGCCGACCCCACCGGCACCGCGACGGAGGTCAACGTGCGGACCCTCAACACCCCCGCGCCCGCAGCAGCCCCCACGACGACCGAGCCCAAGCCGCAGCCCGCCCCGGTCGTGACGACCGCCGCGACCACGAACTCGGTCATGGCCGCGCCGGTCTCGGAGCGCTCGACCGGCCCGGCCACCTCGTCCCCCAACGGCCCGGTGGAGATCACCTGCCGCGAGGAGCGCCTGGACATCACCACGGACTGGCACATCGTGGGCACCGCGAAGCTGCGCAAGTACGTGACCAGCGAGCAGGTCGAGCGCCGCGTCCCGGTGGTCCGCGAGCGCGTCCGGGTGGAGCGGATGCCGGTGAGCGAGGCCGAGCGCGCCTCGCTCACCGAGAAGGAGATCGCCGAGGCGGTGGAGGAGGTCACCCTGCGCGAGGAGCGCCCGGTGGTCCGCAAGTACCTCACCCCGATCGAGCGGGTCCGCCTGGTGGTGGAGCGCTACACCGCCGAGGAGGTGATCCGGGACGAACTGCGCCGCGAGCACGTCGAGGTCCACGACAACACCGCCGCCGCCCCGGCGACCCCGGCAGCCACCCCGGTGGCCGAGACCCCCCGCCCGGCCGTGCTGCGCCCGTTCGCCTGACCCTCGCCCCCAGGGCCCCGGACCCCTCGGTCCGGGGCCCTCGGCATGCCCCGTCCCGGTCGCCGCCCGGCCGGAATCCTTCGATTTTGCCAAAGCGTCACCAATGGATATTTGACACTCTGAAGTATCTCCCGGCATGGTTACTTCAGTTCATTCACTATGTACGGGAGGAAGCAACCGTGAGTGAGGCACCACAGCCCACCACCGCGGCCGAGAAGCAGAGCAGCGCCCGGGTCCTGCCGGCCCTCATCCTGGCGATGCTGTCGTTCAGCGTGGTGCAGACCGCGGTCGTCCCGATCCTGCCCTCGCTGGCCAAGGAACTGAGCGTCTCCGCGTCCAGCATCACCTGGCTGATGACCGCCAACCTGCTCTCCGCCGCCGTGCTGACTCCCCTGCTGGGCCGCTTCGGCGACCTCCGGGGCCGTAAGCCGATGCTGCTGATCTCGCTGGCCGGTCTGGTCGCCGGTTCGGCACTGGCGGTCAGCACCCACTCCTTCACCTGGCTGGTCGTCGCCCGCGTCCTTCAGGGCGCCGGCGGTGGCGTGCTCCCGCTGGCGATCAGCATCGTCCGCGACGAGCTGCCCAAGCAGAAGGTGACCGGCGGCGTCGCCGCCATCAGCGCCTCGATGGGTGTCGGCTCCGGCCTCGGCCTGGTCGCGACCGGTCTCCTGCTGGAGCACTGGAGCTACAAGTCGATCTTCTGGATGGGCCTGGTCTTCGGCCTGATCGCGGTCGCCCTGGTCGCGTTCCGCGTCCCGTCCGACCCGGTCACCGACAAGGAGGGCGGCGCCGACCCGCTCGGCGCCCTCACCCTGGCCGGCTGGCTCTCCGCCCTGCTCGTCGCGGTCAGCCAGGGCAACCACTGGGGCTGGACCTCGACCAAGACCCTCGGCCTGTTCGCCGTGGCCGCCGTCGTCGCCCTGATCTGGGGGGTCATCGAGACCAAGGTCGCGCACCCCCTGGTGGACATGAAGATGATGTCCCGTCCGGCCGTCGCCTTCACCAACCTGGCCGGCCTGCTGATCGGCTTCGGCATGTACGGCTCGTTCATGGTGATCAGCAACTTCGCCCAGACCCCGGAGAAGCTCACCCACTACGGCTTCACCGCGACCGTCCTGCACGCCGGTCTGCTGCTGCTGCCGTCCGCGATCGGCTCGATGGTGGCGGCTCCGGTCGGCGCGATGCTGATCGCCCGCCGCGGCCCGCGCCTGCCGCTGGTCCTCGGTGGCGTCCTGGGTGCCGTCGCGATGGCCTACCTGGCCGTGCGGCACAGCCACGAGGGCGACATCTACACCTCCTCGGCGATCTTCGGCCTGGGCATCGGCCTGGCGTTCTCCGCGATGCCGGCCTACATCAACGGCGCCGTCCCGGTGGAGCAGAGCGGCATCGCCAACGGCATGAACGCCGTGCTGCGCACCGTCGGTGGCGCGATCGGCACCGCCGTGATGGCCGCCATCCTGACCGGCGACACCATGAAGCTGCCGCCGCAGATCCCGCTGCTGCTGCCCACCCTGGACGCCTACAAGCACGCGTTCTGGGTCGCGGCCGTCGTCTGCGCCGTCGCCGGCGTCGTCCCGTTCCTGATCCGCGGCACCAAGTCGGCCGCCACCGTCGTCGCCTCGGGCGGCGCGGCCGAGCGGAACTCCAGCCCCGAGCTGGCCAAGACCGACGCCTGACCAGGCGTCCGGCCGCCGCGCTCAGGGACAGGGCGCGGCGGCCCGGCCTTCGGACGGTCGCGAGGGCATCACGACCGCACGAAGTCCGGCACGGTATGCGGCCCCAACCGGTACTCCCCCCACCGGTTGGGGCCGCTTCGCGTTTCACACCCCCGTCTCCCCCGTCTCCCCCGTCTCCTCCGGCCCCTCCGCCCCCCACAGCGGCAGCGGACGGGCCGGTTCCAGCGCCGGATCGTCCACCGCGAAGGTCCGGATGCGCCCCGGCCCGCTCCACGGCGTCTCGAACCGCACGGTGACCCGCCCGACACCGCTGCCCTGCACCCACCCGGGCCCCAGCTCGGCATGGCGGACGTCCTGCCCGGGCATCCAGCGGCGCGGCGCGGCCGCCTCCGGCTCCTCCTCCGCCGCCTCGACCTCCGCCTCCGCGTGCTCGGCCGCCTCCTCCCGCAGGGCCTGCGCGAACAAGTCCTCCTGGGTGTAGTCGGCCAGCTGGGCGACCCCCACCCCGAGCAGCCGCACCCCGCCGGTGATGTCCACCTGGGAGGCCAGCCGGCGCGCCGTCTCGATGACCACCGCCTCGTCGTCGGTGGGCCCGCGCAGCGTCTCCGAACGGGTCAGCGTCGAGAAGTCGAACCGCCGGACCTTGAGCACCACCGTCCGCCCCGACCGCCCGGCCGCGCGCAGCCGCCGCACGCACCGGGCGGCCAGCACCTCCACCTCGCGCAGCACCCGATCCCGGTCGGCGAGGTCCACCTCGAAGGTGTCCTCCACCGAGACCGACTTGGCGTCCTGATCGGCCACCACCGGCCGGTCGTCCAGCCCTATCGACATCTGGTGCACACCGGCGCCGTGCGCCCGCCCGAGCAGCTGCACCAGCTCGCCCTCCCCCGCCTCGGCGAGGTCCGCCACGGTGTTCAGTCCGGCCCGCCGCAGCACCTGCTCGGTGGCCGGCCCGATCCCGGGCAGCGCCCGGACCGGCATCGGGCCGAGCACGGCCCGCTCCTGCCCGGGTTCGATCAGCACCAGCCCGTCCGGTTTGGCCTGCTCGGAGGCGATCTTCGCCATCAGCTTGGAGCCGGCGGCCCCGACCGACCCGGTCAGCCCGGTGCGCCGCTGGATGTCCGCCCGCAGGTCCTCCGCCAGGGCGAGCACCAGCCGCTCCCCGGTCTCGTGGTCGGACTCGGCCAGCACCGGACCGTAGGGGCCGGCCTCCAGGTCGACGAAGGCCTCGTCCAGGCTGAGCGGCTGCACCAGCGGCGACAGCTCGCGCAGCAGACCCATCACGAGCTCGCTGACCTGCCGGTAGGCCTCGAACCGGCCGCTCAGAAAGGCCGCGTTGGGGCAGAGCCGGCGCGCCTGCGCCATCGGCATCGCCGAGTGCACCCCGAACCTCCGCGCCTCGTACGAGGCGGTGGAGACCACCCCGCGCCCGCCGAGCCCGCCGACGACCACCGGTTTACCGCGCAGGCTCGGCTTGGCCGCCTGCTCCACCGCCGCGAAGAAGGCGTCCATGTCGAGGTGGATGATGCTCGGCAGTGATCGCACCCGCCGATCATCCCGCAGGGGTCCGACAATGCGTACGAACCCGCGCAGGGCCCAGGTCCTGTCCCTAGCCCTGCGCCGCGTCCGCCAGAGCCTTCGGGATGCCGTCCTCCCGGGGGCCGAGGAACAGCGGGTCCGGCCGCAGCCAGGCGTTGACCGCCGCCTTGCCCGCCCCGGGGATCTCCCGCAGCCCGCCGTACAGCCAGGTGCCGTCGTGCGGTTCCGGCACCCCGACCGCGTACGCGTCGATGCCCGCCGCCTCGCACAGGGCCAGCGCCCGGCGGACGTGGAAGTCCTGGCTGACCAGCACCGCCCGTTCCACCCCGAAGACCCGCCGGGCCCGGGTGCAGGAGTTCCAGGTGTCGAAGCCCGCGTAGTCGCCCACCACCCGGACCGCCGGCACCCCGTGCTCGATCAGGTACGTCCGCATCGCGTCCGGCTCGTCGTAGCTGTCCCGGCCGTTGTCGCCGGTCACCAGGATCGCCTGCACCTTCCCCGCCCGGTACAGGTCCAGCGCCGCGCTCAGCCGGTGCTCCAGGTACGGCGACGGCTTGCCCTGGTCCAGCCCGGCGCCGAAGACCACCGCGACCGGCGCGGTCGGCACGCTGGCCACCGTGCCGACCCGGTCCCCGGCCGAGCACCACAGCCACGCGCTCGGCGCCAGCGCCAACGAGCAGAGCACCGTCGCCGCTTGGAAGGCCCTGCGCTGCACGGGCCGCCGCCGGAACCGGACCTTCAACAGCCCGCCCCGACGCCGCAGCAGACCCGCTATCCCGGTGCCGAACCCCACGTGCCCTCCCTCGATCGCCTCACCAGGCGCAACGACGAGGCCGCGGGGCCGGCGGGGTGCCCCGGCGGGGCCCCGGCCGCGGGGGGTGTGGGGGGGGTCGGCCCC
>NZ_JBHXML010000045.1:0-77263 GCF_042720345.1 Kitasatospora sp. NPDC058478
GGGGGGGGGGGGGTTGGGGGGGCGCGCCGGACCCCTCCGGGCCCCCCCACGAGTGGGCCCCGTGACACGCCGCCGGACCCCTCCCCGGCGGCGTGTCACGGTCAGGCTTCCGCCGTCACCGTGCCGCGGGCGTCTCACGCTCCGGCGCCCGCTGTCACCGCGCCACCGGCACCCGCGCCGTCACCGCACCGCGGGCACCCGGTGGATCCGCAGGAAGGCGTCGACACCGAGCGCCGCGATCCGGGCGAGCTCCTCGTCCGCCACCGGCAGGGCGCCCCAGAACGAGCGCTCGGCGACGCCGTGGAAGGTCAGCAGCGTGAACTGCTCGGCGGTCTGCGGGGCGTCGTCGACGACCAGCAGGCCCCGGTCCGCGATCACCTCGAACCGCTGCGCGAGGTCGCGCTGCGAGGCGATCGGGCCGGCCTCCAGCCACGCCTCCAGGACGTCGGCCGGGATGTTGGCGACCTCGGCGCGGATGGCCCGGCCGAGCGCGCCGCGATCCCCGGCCGAGAGGACGGCCCGGGCCCGTTCGACCGCGAAGTCGGTGAGGTCCTGGCGCAGGTCCACCACCCGGTCGAGGTGCTTGTCCATCAACTCGCGTATGACCTCGGTCAGTTCGGCCGAGTTCTGGAGTGCGACGGAGAGGAAGAGGGTCTCCTTGTCGGCGAAGTGGTTGTAGACCGTGCGCTTGGACACCCCGGCCTCCGCCGCGATCGCGTCCATGCTGGCCCGGACGTAGCCCTCGCGCCCGAACACCGCCGTCGCGGCCCGCGTGATCGCCTTGCGCTTCTCCGGCCGTCCCGCTCCGCCCGTCGCCGCCACGGCGTCACTCCTCATCTACCGGGGCTCTCGAAAACTGCCCGGTGTAGTGTCTCCCGAGCCCGCCTGAGCCGGGTTGCCATCGAACAAGGGTGCTCTATGCTGCCTACAACCTCTACACCCGTGTAGAGGGAATTCAACAGCACGCCTGCCCCCGACCGGAAAACGGAAGCCGAGCGCGGGAACCGGCCGGCCGAACAGCAGCGTCCAGAAGTGGCAGCGCACAACGGCTCATCACACGAGGACCGGGCGCAGACGCCACAGGGGCGCAGAGCACGGGAACACCGGGGGTGAGTGCGTGGCGGGGCGGCGAGGACGGACGTCCAACCAAGAGGCACGCGGGCGAACGCCCGGCCAGGAGACGCAGGCGCGGACGACCGACCAACGGACGGCCGGCCAGCGGACGACCGGCCAGCAGGCACCGGGGCGGACGACCGACCAACGGACACCGGGACGCACCTCCGACCAGGGAGCCCGCCGGCGGGCGAACAAGGCCCCCGCCCACCCCCGCCCCTTCCCCGGCGGAGCGGCCCTGCCCGCGGCCCTGGCCGTGGGGCTGCCGGCGGCAGGCGCCGGGATCGACGAGCTCTCCGGCCCCGGCATGGGGACGGCCTTCCTGGTGGGCGCCGTGCTCGGCACCGGCCTGGCGGCCGCACTCAGCAGCCGCAACGGCTGGTGGTGGGTCCTCGCCGCCTCCCCGCTGCTGGTCCTGGGGGTGACGGCCGGCGCGGAACTGCTGGCCAACGGCGACGCCTACCAGGGCAAGAACCTGGCCACCGGCTCCGCGAAGTGGGTGGTCCACGACTTTCCCGTGATGGCCGCGGCCGTCGCAACGGCCGCCCTGGTGATCGTGGTCCGGCTGGTCCGGGACCGGAGGAGGGACCATGGCTGAGAACCCGCAGACCCGGGACGGCGGCCGCACCGCCGCGCCCCCGACCCGCCGCACCTCCCCCCTGCTGATCGCGGGCCGGACGCTGGCCTGCTCGGTCGCCCTGGCGGTGTTCGCCGCCAGCGGGGTGGTCTGGTACGAGGTGACGTCCCTCACCGACGGGATGACCACCTCCAACGCCATCGCCGAGACCAAGAAGAACGCGCCCAAGCACCTCGACAACTCGGTCAACATCCTGCTGATCGGCCTCGACAGCCGCAAGAACATGGACGGGACGGACCTGCCGCCGGAGTTCGTCCAGGACGAACTGCACGCCGGCCACAGCTCCGACATCGGCGGCTACAACACCAACTCCCTGATCCTGCTGCACATCCCCGCCGGCGGCGGCAAGGCGCAGGCCGTCTCCATCCCCCGTGACGACTACGTCATGACCTACACCGGGGACGGCAAGCAGGCCGGCATGCGCAAGATCAAGGAGGCCTACGGCGAGGCCAAGGAGAAGGCCACCCCGGCCCTCCAGGCGAAGGGGCTCAAGGGCGCGGACCTGGAGAAGGCCGGCCGCGACGCCGGCCGGGCGGCCACCATCCAGACCGTGCAGAAGTTCCTCGACCAGCCCGTCGACCACATAGCCGAGGTCAACCTGATGGGCTTCTACGACATCGCCAAGGCCGTCGAGCCGATCGAGGTCTGCCTCACCCACGACACCAAGGACCCGGCCATGGAGGGCCAGGGCTCCGGCGCCGACTTCCACAAGGGCATCAACAAGCTCAACGCCTCCCAGGCGCTCTCCTTCGTCCGCCAGCGCCACAACCTGGACGGCCCGGACGGCAACAGCGGCGACTTCGCCCGCACCCACCGCCAGCAGGCCTTCATCTCCTCCGTCGTGCACAAGCTCAAGCAGGACGGCGTCATCAGCGACCTCGGCAAGCTGCAGCAGCTGTTCGGCGTGGTGCAGAAGGACCTGGTCATCGACAACGAGTGGAACGTCCTCGACTTCGCCCAGCAGGCCCCCAACCTCACCGGCGGCAACGTCGAGTTCAACACCCTGACCTTCGACGGCTTCGGCACCCGCAACGGCCAGGACGTCAACCTCGTCACCCCCGCGAAGCTCCAGAAGGTCGTCAAGCAGATCTTCGGCTACGCCGACTCCGCCCCGGCCGCCCCCGACGCGGCGGGCGACACGCCCACCCCGGCGGCCTCCTCCGCGCCGGCCACGACCGCACCGCCCACCACCAAGGCCGCCGCCCCCACCACCGTGGACGTCTTCAACGCCTCCACGGCCGCCGGGGTCTCCTCCACCGCCGAGTCCAAGGCCCTGGTCGCGATGGGCTTCAAGGCGGGCAGGACCGGCAGCGCCGCCGCGAAGCCCAAGACCACCGCCGTGGCCTACGGCAAGGGCGCCAAGGAGGCGGCCGACCAGATCGCCGCCCGCTACGGCGTCACCGCCACGGAGTCCGCGTCGGCCCCCGCCGACCGGGTGGTCGTCACCCTCGGCACCGGCTTCACCGGCGCGACCGACGACAAGACCGGCGCCGCAGCGCCGGGCGGCGGCGCGACCGGCTCCCCGTCCGACCCGGCGGCCAACCTGCCCGTGCAGGGCCCGTCGGTCGACGCCCAGAGCGACGGCGGCATCCCCTGCGTCTTCTGACACCCCGCACCTGACGCACCGCACCGAGCCGTAGGGAGGCTCCCACCCGGGAGCCTCCCTACGGCTTTTCCCCGCGCCTTCCCCCGCGTCCGGGCCCAGGGCGCACACCCCTCGCCCAATTCTCCGTACTATGTATAGTGTACTGCGTACGGGATAACCGCGCGCTCGCGCCGACGAGAGGGCTCCGCCATGCAGATCACCACCACCACCCTCGCCCTGACCGTCGAGGACGTCACCGCCTCCGCCGCCTTCCTCCAGCGGCACTTCGGCTACACCGAGGAGATGTCGGCCGACGGCTTCGTCTCGCTCCAGCACCCCGGCGGCGGGGTCGACGTCGTCTGCCTGCGGCGCGGCCTGGAGGTACTGCCCGAGGGCCGGCGCGACCGGACCGCGACCGGCGTCATCCTGGCGTTCGTCGTCGAGGACCTCGCCGGCGAGGAGCGGCGGCTGCGCGGCGAAGGGGTCGAGATCACCCTGCCGCTGCGCGAGGAGCCGTGGGGCGAGAAGCTGTTCCAGGTCACCGACCCGAACGGGGTCGTGATCGAACTGGTCGAGTGGGCCAAGCAGTAACCACGCGCCCGAGCAGTGACCGCCCACCCGAGCGGTAACCGCGCGCCCGAAGCGACGGCGCCCCCTCGGCCGATGGCCGAGGGGGCGCCGCGGTGACCGGACCAGGCCGGACCGGACCGGACCGGTCAGTCCACCGTCCAGGTGTCGCCGCCCGCCAGCAGCGCGGCCAGGTCGCCCGGCCCTCGATCGGCCTGCGCGGCCGCCAACTGGCCCGCCATCAGCTCGTCGTAGACAGGCCGCCGCACATCGCGCAGGACACCGATCGGGGTGTGGTGCAGGGTGTCGGCGTCGGCGATCCGGGACAGCGCGAAGGCCGCCGTCGGGTTGGCCGCGTGCGCGTCGTGGACCAGCACCCGCGCCTCGTTGTCCGCCGTCACCGGGGCGGTGAACAGCTCGCCGTCCGGGCCGCGGAACACGCCGCCGGCCAGGTCCGCGCCGAAGCGGATCGGCTGCCCGTGCTCCAGCCGGATCAGCGCCTCGTCCCGGGTGCCGGGCTGCTTCAAGGCCTCGAACGCACCGTCGTTGAAGATGTTGCAGTTCTGGTAGATCTCCACCAGCGCGGTGCCCTCGTGCGCGGCCGCCGCCCGCAGCACCGACTGCAGGTGCTGGCGGTCCGAGTCGATCGTCCGGGCGACGAAGGACGCCTCGGCGCCGATCGCCAGCGAGAGCGGGTTGAACGGCGCGTCCAGCGAGCCCATCGGCGTCGACTTGGTGATCTTGCCCAGCTCGCTGGTCGGCGAGTACTGGCCCTTGGTCAGGCCGTAGATCCGGTTGTTGAACAGCAGGATCTTCAGATTGACGTTGCGCCGCAGCGCGTGGATCAGGTGGTTGCCGCCGATGGACAGCGCGTCGCCGTCCCCGGTCACCACCCACACGCTCAGGTCCTGCCGCGCGGACGCCAGCCCGGTCGCGATCGCCGGCGCGCGCCCGTGGATCGAGTGCACCCCGTAGGTGTTCATGTAGTACGGGAAGCGCGAGGAACAACCGATCCCGGAGACGAACACGGTGTTCTCGCGCTTGATGCCGAGCTCCGGCATGAAGCCCTGCACCGCCGCCAGGACGGCGTAGTCCCCGCAGCCGGGGCACCAGCGCACCTCCTGGTCGGTCTTGAAGTCCCGGGCGCTCTGCGGCTCTTCGGCCTTGGGCACCAGGCGCAGGGAGGGGAAGCCGTTCTCGCTCATCGGTGGTCCTCCTCGTCCAGGGTGCCGATCGCCGCCGACAGCACGTCCGCCAACTGTGCCGCCTTGAACGGCAGTCCACGCACCTGGTTGTAGGACTCCGCGTCCACCAGGTACTTCGCCCGCAGCAGCAGCGCGAGCTGGCCGAGGTTCATCTCCGGCACGATGACCTTCTCGTAACTCCTGAGCACCGCGCCCAGGTTGGCCGGGAAGGGGTTCAGGTGGCGCAGGTGCGCCTGGGCGACCTCCCCGCCGTCCGCCCGCACCCGCCGCACGGCCGCGGTGATCGGCCCGTACGTCGAACCCCAGCCGAGCACCAGCACCCGCGCCTCGCCGCTCGGGTCGTCGACCTCCACGTCGGGGACGGCGATCCCGTCGATCTTCGCCTGCCGGGTGCGGACCATGAAGTCGTGGTTCGCCGGGTCGTAGGAGATGTTCCCCGTCCCGTCCTGCTTCTCGATCCCGCCGATCCGGTGCTCCAGCCCCGGCGTACCGGGCAGCGCCCACGGCCTGGCCAGGGTCTTCGGATCCCGCAGGTAGGGCCAGAACGAGCCGTCCTCGCGGTTCGGACCGGTCGCAAAGTCCGGGCTGATCAGCGGGAGTTCGTCCACCTCCGGGATCCGCCACGGCTCCGAGCCGTTCGCCAGGTAGCCGTCCGAGAGCAGGAACACCGGCGTCCGGTACGTCACCGCGATCCGCGCCGCCTCCAGCGCCGCGTCGAAGCACTCGGCCGGCGTCGCCGGGGCGACGATCGGCACCGGCGCCTCGCCGTTGCGCCCGAACATCGCCTGCAGCAGGTCCGCCTGCTCCGTCTTGGTCGGCAGGCCGGTGGAGGGGCCGCCGCGCTGGATGTCCACGACCAGCAGCGGCAGTTCCAGCGACACCGCCAGGCCGATCGTCTCGCTCTTCAGCGCCACCCCGGGGCCCGAGGTCGTCGTCACGCCGAGCGCGCCGCCGAAGGACGCGCCGAGCGCGGCGCCGATCCCGGCGATCTCGTCCTCGGCCTGGAAGGTGCGGACCCCGAAGTTCTTGTGCCGGCTCAGCTCGTGCAGGATGTCCGAGGCCGGCGTGATCGGGTACGAGCCCAGGTACAGCGGCAGCCCGGAGCGCTGCGCGGCGGCGATCAGGCCGTAGGAGAGCGCCAGGTTCCCCGAGATGTTGCGGTAGCGCCCGGCCGGGAGCTTGGCCGGCGGCACCTCGTAGGAGACCGCGAAGGTCTCCGTGGTCTCGCCGAAGTTCCAACCCGCCTTGAACGCGCTGATGTTCGCCTCGGCGATCTGCGGCTTCTTCGCGAACTTGCTGCGCAGGAAGGTCTCCGTCCCGCGGGTGGGGCGGTGGTACATCCAGGACAGCAGCCCCAGCGCGAACATGTTCTTGGCCCGCTCGGCGTCCTTGCGCGCCAGCCCGCTGTCCTTCAACGCCTCCAGGGTCAGCGTCGTCAGCGGCACCTTGTGCAGGTGGTAGCCCTCCAGCGAGCCGTCGGCCAGCGGATCCGCCGCGTAACCGACCTTCGCCAGCGCGCGCTTGGTGAACTCGTCCGTGTTGACGATGATCTGCGCGCCGCGCGGCAGGTCCTCCAGGTTCGCCTTCAGCGCCGCCGGGTTCATCGCCACCAGCACGTTCGGCGCGTCCCCCGGGGTGAGGATGTCGTGGTCCGCGAAGTGCAGTTGGAAGCTCGACACGCCCGGCAGCGTCCCGGCGGGCGCCCGGATCTCGGCCGGGAAGTTCGGCAGCGTGGAGAGGTCGTTGCCGAACGACGCCGTCTCCGAGGTGAACCGGTCACCGGTGAGCTGCATGCCGTCACCCGAGTCGCCGGCGAAACGGATGATCACCCGGTCGAGTCGGCGAATCGGCTTGCCGTGCCTCGGCGGCGAACCTCCCGGGGCCGTTGGATCGGCGGGCACGGCCGCACCGGGGCGTCCGTCACCACTGCCGGAACGACCACCGTCGCCGTCCGAGCCGTCCACTGCCTCTGACTGATCGACCTGACTGGTCACTGCCGCGGACCTCCTCGAGGGCACACCACCGCAGGCGCGGCCCCGTGCCCCGTCCGCTTGGTGCACCTCCCGCATCCTATGCGCGGGCACTTGATCCCGGACGGAACTCCCACGTGCGGCGGGAAAACACCGGCCCGCGCCCGAACCGCACACGGGGTACAACGTCCGACCGCCGGAGATCATTCCGCGTCCGACGGCCGCTCCCCCGGCCCCCCTGCCCCCGAGCTGCCCGGCCGCCCGGCCGGCTACGAGTTGAGGTAGGTGAGCACCGCCAGCACCCGGCGGTGGTCCTCCGGGCTCTGCGCCAGGCCCAGCTTCAGGAAGATGTTGCTGACGTGCTTCTCCACCGCGCCGTCCGAGACCACCAGCTGCTTGGCCACCGCGCTGTTGGTGCGGCCCTCCGCCATCAGCCCGAGCACCTCCCGCTCGCGCGGGGTGAGGTTGGCCAGCACATCGCCCTTGCGGCTGCGGCTGAGGAGTTGCTGCACCACCTCCGGGTCCAGCGCGGTGCCGCCGTCGGCGACCCGGACCACCGCGTCCGCGAACTCGCGCACCTCCGCGACCCGGTCCTTCAGCAGGTAGCCGACGCCCCGGGTCGAACCCGCCAGCAGCTCGGAGGCGTACCGCTCCTCCACGAACTGCGACAGCACCAGCACGTTCAGCTCCGGGTAGCGGCCGCGCAGCTCGACGCAGGCGCGCAGGCCCTCGTCGGTGTGGCTCGGCGGCATCCGCACGTCGGAGACCACGACGTCCGGCAGTTGCCCGGCCGCGGCCAGGTCGTGGATGGTCTTCACCAGCGCGGCGCCGTCCCCGACACCCGCCACGACCTCCAGGCCCCGGTCGGTGAGCAGCCGGGTCAGGCCCTCCCGCAGCAGTACGGAGTCCTCGGCTATGACGACACGGCGCATGGTGACCTTCCCGGCAGGGCTGAGCTGACAGAAGCCAGTCTCCCCCATCCGGGTAAACACCCGATCCGCCGTCCGCGGATCCGCCGGCCGGGGGCCGCCGCCCGCCGCGCCCCGGTCACATGGTCCGGATCGCCACCGCGTCGCAGAGCCCCTCCAGGGCCGCCTTCGCCGCGCAGTCCGGCAGCGGGGCGAGCAGCGCCCGGGCGTCCTCGGCCTGGCGCAGCGTCTCCCGGCGGGCGCGCTCCAGCGCGGGGTGGCGGCGCAGCAGCCGCAGCGCCTCGGCGTGCAGTTCGTCGTCGGCGAGGTCCAGGGTGAGCAGTTCGCGCAGCCGGGTGTCGGCCGGGTCGGCGGGGTCGGCCGGCATCTGCTCCAGCAGCAGGGTCGGCAGGGTCGGCACGCCCTCGCGCAGGTCGGTGCCAGGGGTCTTGCCGGACTCCTGGCCGTCGCTGGCGATGTCCAGCACGTCGTCGGCCAGCTGGAAGGCGATGCCGATCCGCTCGCCGAACTCGCTGAGGGTGTCCACCATCCACGACTCGGCGCCGGCCATCAGTGCTCCTATCCGGCAGGAGACCGCGATCAGCGAACCGGTCTTGCCGGCCAGCACGTCGAGGTAGTGCAGCAGCGGGTCGCCGTCCGGGCCGGGGCCGCGGGTCTCCAGGATCTGGCCGGTGACCAGCCGCTCGAAGGCGTCGGCCTGCATCCGCACCGCCTCGGGGCCGAGGTCGGCGAGCACCTGGGAGGCGCGGGAGAACAGGAAGTCGCCGGTGAGGATGGCCACCGAGTTGTCCCAGCGGGAGTTGGCGCTGGGGGCGCCGCGGCGCACCGGGGCCTCGTCCATGACGTCGTCGTGGTACAGGGTCGCCAGGTGGGTGAGCTCGACGACGACGGCGGCCGGCACCACCCCGGGTGCCCCCGGGTCGCCGAACTGCGCCGCCAGCAGCAGCAGCAGCGGGCGGAAGCGCTTGCCGCCGGCCTCGATGAGGTGACTGGCGGTGATGGTGATGAACGGGACGTCGCTCTTGACGGCCTCGGCGAGAGCCGTCTCCACCGCGTCCAGTCCGGCCTGAACGTCCCGGGTCAGGTCGCGGTCCTGCACGCTGAGCCCGAAGGGTCCCACGACGGTCACGAAGACCACTCCTCTGTCCCTGGTCGATCTAGCGGCCTGGTCCCTGAGTGCCGCCGCTGGCCATACAGGCAGGGTATCCGGTCACGAGTGGATCACTGCACGGGCGTGCGGATCCTGTCATGATCGGGCCGGATGCCCTGGTCAGGGCGGCTGTGGGGGCAGTACTGCGGTGGGGGCGAATTCAGCTGGAAAACACGGGCCGGAGCCCCTGCGCCGGCAGGCCGGCGGCAAACGCGCGTCCGGACCGCGCGCCGAGGGCGCGGCCCGGACGGGCCCGGGGCGGCGGCGCCGCCCCGGCAGCGGTCAGCGGACGAACAGCGCGGCCTTCGACGCCAGGTCCAGGAAGTACTGCGGCAGCAGGCCGAGACCCAGCGTGACCAGCACCCCCACCCCGATCGCGGTCGCCGTGAAGGCGCTCGGGATCGCCACCGTCGGGCCGCCCGGCTTCGGGTCGGAGAAGAACATCAGCACGATGACCCGGATGTAGAAGAACGCGGCCACCGCCGAGCTCAGCACACCCACGATCACCAGCGGCGTCGCCCCGCCGGCCGCCGCCGCCTGGAACACCGCGAACTTCCCGGTGAACCCGGAGGTCAGCGGGATCCCGGCGAAGGCCAGCAGGAACAGCGCGAACACCGCCGCCACCAGCGGCGAGCGCCGGCCCAGCCCGGCCCAGCTGGACAGGTGGGTCGCCTCGCCCTTGGAGTCGCGCACCAGGGTGACCACGGCGAACGCGCCGAGCGTCACGAAGGAGTACGACAGCAGGTAGAACAGCACCGAGGACAGGCCCTGCTTGTTGGTGGCGATCACGCCCGTGAGGATGAACCCGGCGTGCGCGATCGAGGAGTACGCCAACAGCCGCTTGACGTCCTGCTGGGTGACCGCCAGCACCGCGCCCACCACCATGGTGAGGATCGCCACCCCCCACAGCACCGGCCGCCAGTCCAGCCGCAGGCCCGGGAAGGCCACGTAGAACAGCCGCAGGAACGCCCCGAAGGCCGCGACCTTCGTCGCCGCCGCCATGAAACCGGTCACCGGGGTCGGCGCGCCCTGGTACACGTCCGGGGTCCAGGAGTGGAACGGCACCGCGCCGACCTTGAACAGCAGGCCGACCGCGAGCATCGCCAGGCCGATCAGCAGCAGCGCGTCACTCTGGGTGCTGCTCAGCTGCGCCGGGGTGGTCATCGCCTTGCCGGAGATCACGTCCGAGATGTCGCCGAGCTTCACGCTGCCCGCGTAGCCGTACAGCAGCGCGGTGCCGAACAGGAAGAACGCCGAGGCGAAGGCACCCAGCAGGAAGTACTTGACGGCCGCCTCCTGGGAGAGCAGCCGGCGGCGCCGGGCCAGCGCGCAGAGCAGGTACAGCGGGAGGGAGAAGACCTCCAGCGCCACGAACATCGTCAGCAGGTCGTTGGCCGCGGGGAACAGCAGCATCCCGCCGACCGCGAACATGGTGAGCGGGAAGACCTCGCTGGTGGCGAAGCCGGCCCGGACCGCCGCCCGCTCCTGCTCGCCGCCGGGGGTGGCGGCGGCCTGGGCCGCGAAGGCGTCGGCGGGCAGGCCGCCCGCCTTGGGCTCCAGCTTCCGTTCGGCGTAGGTGAGCACCGCGACGACGGCGACCAGCAGGATCACGCCTTGCAGGAACAGCGCCGGGCCGTCCAGCGCGACCGACTCCATGGCCAGCAGGTCGACCCGGGTGGAGCCGAAGCCCTGGGAGGCCAGCACCACCACGGCGACGAAGGAGCCGATCAGCCCGGCCAGGGCGAGCGACACCTGCGTCCAGTGCCGGTACCGGCGGGGCACGAAGGCCTCCACCAGGATGCCGGCCACGGCGGCGCCGAACACCACCAGCATCGGGGAGAGCTGGCCGTACTCCAGGTGCGGCGCCGGGATGCTGGCGGTGTTGCCGCCGGCGGCGGCGAGCATGCCGGTGGTGCTCACTTCTGCTCACCTCCTGAGGTGGCGGCGACCGGGTGGGCCGGCGCCGGGTCGGTCTCGTGGACCTGCGAGAGCGTCGCGTTCACCGAGGGGTTGACCAGGTCGGTGAGCGGCTTGGGGTAGACGCCGAGCAGGATGGTCAGCGCCACCAGCGGGGCGACCACGGCCAGTTCGCGGACCTTGAGGTCGGGCATCCCGCCGACGCCGGCCTTCACCGGGCCGGTCATGGTGCGCTGGTACAGCAGCAGGGCGTACAGCGCGGCCAGCACGATGCCGAAGGTCGCCACGATGCCGATCGCCGGGTAGCGGGTGAACGTGCCCACCAGCACCAGGAACTCACTGACGAACGGGGCCAGCCCGGGCAGCGACAGGGTCGCCAGACCGCCGACCAGGAACGTCCCGGCGAGCACCGGCGCGACCTTCTGCACCCCGCCGTAGTCGGCGATCAGCCGCGAACCGCGGCGGGAGATCAGGAAGCCCGCCACCAGCATCCACGCGGCGGTGGAGATGCCGTGGTTGACCATGTAGAGGGTGGCGCCACTCTGGCCCTGGCTGGTCAGCGCGAAGATGCCCATGATGATGAAGCCGAAGTGCGAGATCGACGCGTAGGCGACCAGCCGCTTGATGTCCTTCTGGCCGACCGCCAGCAGCGCGCCGTAGATGATCCCGATCACCGACAGGACCAGGATCGCCGGGGCGAAGGTCTTCGAGGCGTGCGGGAACAGCCCGAGGCAGAAACGCAGCATCGCGAAGGTGCCGACCTTGTCCACCACGGCGGTGATCAGCACGGCGGTGCCGGCGGTGGCCTCGCCCATCGCGTTCGGCAGCCAGGTGTGCAGCGGCCACAGTGGGGCCTTCACCGCGAAGGCGAAGAAGAAGCCCAGGAACAGCGCCTTCTCGGCGGTGCCGGACAGCTGCAGCTTGCCGTCGGCGATCGCCGAGGTGAGGGTCTGGAGGTCGAAGGTGCCGAAGCCCTGGTCCTGCGCGATCACGTACAGGCCGATCACGGCGGCCAGCATCACCAGGCCGCCGAGCAGGTTGTAGAGCAGGAACTTCACGGCCGCGTACGAGCGCTGGCGCGCCGCGTCGGGGCCGCCGGCCCGGTCGCCGAAGCCGCCGATCAGGAAGTACATCGGGATCAGCATGGCTTCGAAGAACACGTAGAAGAGGAAGACGTCGGTGGCGTAGAAGGAGACGACCACCATCGCCTCCACCGCCAGGATCAGGGCGAAGAAGCCCTGGGTGCGGCGCCTGCCCTCAAAAGTGTCGGGGGCGAAGGTGCCGTCGGGGCCGGCCGGCCCCGGGTCGGCGTCGTGCCAGGAG
This sequence comes from Kitasatospora sp. NPDC058478, assembly GCF_042720345.1. NCBI lineage: Bacteria > Bacillati > Actinomycetota > Actinomycetes > Kitasatosporales > Streptomycetaceae > Kitasatospora > Kitasatospora sp. NPDC058478. Next base: position 12,397 of record NZ_JBHXML010000045.1, read on the forward strand.
GCCAGCATCACCACCGGCACCAGGACGGCGGTGAGCAGGGCGAGGACGGCGCCGATGCCGTCCACGCCGAGCGAGAAGGTGATGCCGAAGGAGCGGATCCAGCTGTACGACTCGGTCAGCTGGTAGCGGTCGCCGTGCGGGTCGAAGCGGGTCGCCACGACGGCGGCCAGCACCAGGGTGACGACCGAGACGCCCAGGGCGACGGCCTTGGTGGTCGAGCGGCGGCGCTCGGTCGACCCGGCGGGCAGCGCGGCGGTCAGCACCGCGCCGGCCGCCGGGACGGCACAGGTGGCGGTCAGCAACGCGCTCATGGCCGCACCCCCCACGTGGAATCTGCGCGAGTCATCAGACGGACCTCATCAGGAGAGTCGTGGCGACCAGCACCAGCGTGCCGCCGAACATGGAGAGCGCGTACGAGCGGACGAAGCCGTTCTGGATCCGCCGCAGCCGACTGGACACCCCGCCGATGGTGGCGGCCAGGCCGTTGACGAAGCCGTCCAGGCCACGGCTGTCGAAGTAGACCAGCGTCGCGGTGAGCGCCGAGCCCGGGCGGACCAGGACGGCGTGGTTGAAGTCGTCCTGGAGCAGGTCGCGGCGGGCGGCCCGGGTGAGCGGGGAGCCGACCGGCGCCACCACGGGGACGGCGGAGCGCCCGTACATCAGGTACGAGACGAGGACGCCGGCCAGCATGCAGGCCGTGGTGAGCACGGTGACCACCAGCGGGGCGAGCGGCGAGTTGCCCTCGGAGTGTCCGGTGACGGGCTCCAGCCAGGTCAGGAACGAGTCGTTGAAGGCGAACAGCCCGCCCGCGAAGACCGAGCCGAAGGCCAGCAGGACCATCGGGATGGTCATGGTCTTCGGCGACTCGTGCGGGTGCGGGGCGTCGCCGTCGGCGTCCGGCTGCCAGCGCTTCTCGCCGAAGAAGGTCAGCAGCATCACCCGGGTCATGTAGAACGCGGTGACGGCGGCGCCGGTCAGCGCGCACAGGCCGAGGATCCAGCCCTCGGTGCCGCCCTTGGCGAAGGCCGCCTCGATGATCTTGTCCTTGGAGAAGAAGCCGGACAGACCGGGGAAGCCGATGATCGCCAGGTAGCCGAGGCCGAAGGTGACGAAGGTGACCGGCATGAACTTGCGCAGGCCGCCGTAGTGACGCATGTTCACCTCGTCGTTCATGCCGTGCATGACCGACCCGGCGCCGAGGAACAGCCCGGCCTTGAAGAAGCCGTGCGTCACCAGGTGCATGATCGCGAAGGCGTAGCCGATCGGGCCGAGCCCGGCCGCCAGCACCATGTAGCCGATCTGCGACATCGTCGACCCGGCCAGCGCCTTCTTGATGTCGTCCTTCGCGCAACCGACGATCGCACCGAACAGCAGCGTGACCGCGCCGACCACCACCACGGCGGTCTGCGCGTCCGGCGCCAGGTCGAAGATCGCCGACGAGCGGGTGATCAGGTAGACGCCGGCGGTCACCATGGTGGCCGCGTGGATCAGCGCCGACACCGGGGTCGGGCCCTCCATCGCGTCGCCCAGCCAGGACTGCAGCGGCACCTGCGCCGACTTGCCGCAGGCCGCCAGCAGCAGCATCAGGCCGATCGCCGTCAGCCTGCCCTCGCTCGCCTGCGCCGCCCCACCGAAGACCGGCTCAAAGGCGAAGGAACCGAACTCGGTGAACATCAGCATGATCGCGATCGACAGGCCCAGGTCACCGACCCGGTTGACGATGAACGCCTTCTTCGCCGCCGTCGCCGCGCTCGGCTTGTGCTGCCAGAAGCCGATCAGCAGGTACGAGGCGAGGCCCACGCCCTCCCAACCGAAGTACAGCAGCAGGTAGTTGTCGGCGACCACCAGCAGCAGCATGGCGGCCAGGAACAGGTTCAGGTACGCGAAGAAGCGGCGCCGGCGCTCGTCGTGCGCCATGTAGCCCACCGAGTACAGGTGGATCAGCGTGCCGACGCCGGTGATCAGCAGGACGAAGGTCATCGACAACTGGTCGAGCCGGAACGACATGTCGGCCTGGAACCCGTTCACCGGGATCCAGCTGAACAGGTGCTCGGTGACGGCCCGGTGCTCGGCCTCGCGGCCCAGCATGTCCCAGAACAGCGCCAGGCCGAAGCCGAACGAGAGCGCCGCGAGGGCGGTGGCCAGCCAGTGGCCGAAGCGGTCCAGCGCGCGGCCGCCGAGCAGGAGCAGGGCGGCGCCGGCCAGCGGGGCCGCCACCAGCAGCGGAATGAGAGAGTTCACCGAGGCCCTCCGCCTACAGCTTCATCAGATTGCTGTCGTCGACCGAAGCGGAGTGCCTGGTCCGGAAGATGGAGACGATGATGGCGAGGCCGACCACGACCTCGGCCGCCGCGACCACCATCGTGAAGAACGCGATGATCTGGCCGTCCAGGGTGCCGTGCAGCCGGGAGAAGGTCACCAGGGCGAGGTTCGAGGCGTTCAGCATCAGCTCCACGCACATGAACAGCACGATCGCGTTGCGCCGGATCAGCACTCCGGCCGCGCCGATGGTGAACAACAGGGCCGCGAGGTACAGGTAGTTGACCGGGTTCACTCCGCTCCCCCCTCGTCGGCGCGGCCGTTCAGGCCGTCCTTGCCGTTAAGGCCGTCCTTGGCGTTCAGACCGCCGTTGGCATTCAGACCGCCGTTGCCGTTCAGACCGTTCGGACCGCCGTTGCCGTCCTTGCCGTTCACCGACGCCGGCACCGACGCCGGCACCGGCTCCAGGGACTTGCGCGGTCCGGCGACCGCCGGCCGCTCGGACGACGGCCGGCCCAGCCAGTCCGCCGTGGTGTTCTCCAGCTCGGCCATCCGCCGCAGCATCTCCTGACTGACGTCCCGGACCTGGCCGCGCTCGCGCAGCGTCGCCATCACCGAGTCCTCGGCGATCGTGCCGTCCGGCAGCAGCGCCGGAACGTCCACCGCGTTGTGCCGCGCGTACACGCCCGGCGCCGGCAGCGGCGGCAGCTGGAGGTTGTCCACGACCCGCTGGGCGGCCAGCTCGCGCTGCGTCTTCGGCGCCTTCACGTGCTCGCGGTGGGTCAGCACCATCGCACCGATCGCCGCGGTGATCAGCAGCGCGCCGGTGACCTCGAACGCCCACACGTACCGGGTGAAGATCAGCCGGGCCAGGCCCGGTACATTGCCCTCGGCGTTCGCCTCGGACAGGCCGGTGAAGTGGTCCAGCCGCGCGTTGGCGATCCCGGCGATCAGCAGCACGCCGAAGCCCAGCCCGCACAGCACCGCGGCGACCCGCTGACCCTTCAACTGCTCCTTCAGGGAGTCCTCGCTGGTGACGCCGACCAGCATCACCACGAACAGGAACAGCATCATGATCGCGCCGGTGTACACGACGATCTGCACCACGCCCAGGAACACCGCGCCCTGCGCCATGTAACAGACCGCCAGCGCCATCATCGTGGCCGCCAGGCACAGCGCGCTGTGCACGGCCTTGCGCATCAGCACCATGCCGAGCGCGCCGCCGACCGCGAGCACCGCGAGCACCCAGAACTGGACGGCCTCCCCGACGGAGGTCGTCCCGGTCGCGGCCAGGTTGAGGGAGGTCACTGCTGGACCTCCCGCTCCCGGTCGGTGCGCTCCTGCTGGACCGTCCCGGGCGCCGCCGCGGTGATCTCGCCCCGGTAGTACGCGCCCTCGTCGGCGCCCGGGAAGATCGAGTGCGGGGAGTCCACCATGCCCTCGGACAGGCCGACCAGCAGCTGCTCCTTGGTGAAGATCAGGTCCCGGCGCGAGGAGTCGGCCAGCTCGTACTCGTTGGTCATGGTGAGCGCGCGGGTCGGACAGGCCTCGATGCACAGCCCGCACAGGATGCAACGGGCGTAGTTGATCTGGTAGACCGCGCCGTAGCGCTCGCCCGGCGAGTAGCGCTCCTCCTCCCGGTTGTCCGCGCCCTCCACGTAGATGGCGTCGGCCGGACAGGCCCACGCGCACAGCTCGCAGCCGACGCACTTCTCCAGGCCGTCCGGGTGCCGGTTCAGCTGGTGGCGGCCGTGGAAGCGCGGAGCGGTGGGCTTCTTCTGCTCCGGGTACTGCTCGGTGAGCCGCTTCTTGAACATGGCCTTGAAGGTCACGCCGAAGCCGGCGGCCGGGCCGAGGATCGACGGCTTGTCGGGCCGTTCGGCCCGTTCCGTCTGGTCGGACGACATCTCGGTTCAGCTCCCTTCGGTATGGTCGGCCCCGTTGAGGGCTTCCTGGAGTTGCTTCGGGGCCCGGCTGCGCCGGCGCGGCACCGGCGGGAGCTCCTGCCCGGGCAGCGGGGGCACCGGGTAGCCGCCCGCCATCGGGTCGAACTCCCCCTTCGGCAGGGTTGGTTCGGGCTCGGGTTCCTTCTTCAGGAAGTCCCGCAGCAGGGCGAGCAGCAGGATCGCCCCGACCGGCGCGCCGACGTACAGCACCACCTCGCCGAAGCCGTAGCCCTCGTTGCGCAGCGCCCGCACGCTCGCGATCAGCACCAGCCACACCAGCGAGACCGGGATCAGCACCTTCCAGCCCAGCTTCATGAACTGGTCGTAGCGGAACCGGGGCAGCGTGCCGCGCAGCCAGATGAAGAAGAACAGCAGCAGCTGGATCTTCAGCGTGATCCACAGCATCGGCCACCAGCCGTGGTTGGCGCCCTCCCAGAAGGTCGACACCGGCCACGGGGCCCGCCAGCCGCCCAGGAACAGGGTGGAGGCCACCGCCGAGACGGTCACCATGTTGACGTACTCGGCCAGCATGAACATCGCGAACTTCAGCGAGGAGTACTCGGTGTTGAAACCGCCGACCAGCTCGCCCTCGGCCTCCGGGAGGTCGAACGGCGCCCGGTTGGTCTCACCCACCATCGCGATGATGTACACGATGAACGACACCGGCAGCAGCGCCGCGAACCAGGTCGGCTGCTGGTGCGCCACGATCTCCGAGGTCGACATCGACCCCGAGTAGATGAACACCGCCGCGAAGGACAGGCCCATCGCGATCTCGTAGCTGACCATCTGCGCGGCCGAGCGCAGCCCGCCCAGCAGCGGGTACGTCGAACCGGACGACCAGCCGGCCAGCACGATGCCGTAGATGCCGATCGAGGCCGTCGCCAGGATGTACAGCAGCGCCACCGGGAAGTCGGTCAGCTGCATCGCCGTCCGGGTGCCGAAGATCGACACCTCGTTGCCGGCCGGCCCGAACGGGATCACCGCGAAGGCCATGAACGCCGGGACGGCGCAGACGATCGGGGCCAGGATGTAGACCACCTTGTCCGCGCCCTTGACCACCAGGTCTTCCTTGAGCGCCAGCTTCACGCCGTCCGCCAGGGACTGCAGCATCCCCCACGGCCCGTGCCGGTTCGGCCCGATGCGCAACTGCATCCAGGCCACCACCTTGCGCTCCCAGACGATCGCGATCAGCACCGTCAGGACCAGGAAGCCGAAGCAGAACACCGCCTTCAGCAGCACCATCCACCACGGGTCCTGCCCGAAGAAGTGGAGCGTCTCGTACGGCTGCGGAGTCATCGCTCCTCCCCTTCACTGCCCGCGTCGCCCGCCGCGGCCTCGGCCCGGACGGCCGGCTCGGGGGCGGCCACGGCGATCGTGACCAGATGGCCGACGGTGGTGCCGAGCGCGCGGTGGGCGCCGCCCGGCGTGGAGTTGAGCGGGATCCAGACCGTACGGTCCGGGATCGAGTCGGTGACCTCCAGCGGCAGGGTCAGCGAGCCGACCGGGCCGGTCAGCCGCAGCGCCCCACCCTCCCCGCCCGCCTCGGCGCCGGTGTCCTTCGCGCCGATCTCCTTCGCGGTGGCCGGCGAGACCCGGGCCACCGCCCGGTGCCGGGTGCCCGCCAGGTGCGGATCGCCCTGCTGCAACGTGCCGTTGTCCAGCAGCTGGCGCCAACCCGCCAGCACCGCCTGGCCGGTGGCCGGGCGGGGCAGCACGCCGGGGTGCGCGGCCGGGTCCGCGGACCGGTCACCCGCCCACGGGGTGAAGTGGTCCAGCTCCAACCGGGCCGCCCGGACGTCCGGCAGACCCAACCGGTGGCCCAGCGCCTCCGCCAGCATGGTCAGCACCCGCAGGTCCGGGTACAGATGGCGGCCCATCTGCTGATCGGGCTTGAGCGCCGCCTCGAACATCCGCAGCCGGCCCTCCCAGTCCAGGAAAGCACCGGCCTTCTCCGCCACCGCCGCCACCGGCAGCACCACGTCCGCGTGCGCCGTCACCGCGGAGGGCCGCAGCTCCAGCGACACCACGAACGGCACCGCCGCCAGCGCCGCGTCGGCCAGCGCCGGATCCGGCAGGTCGTCCGGGTCGACGCCGCCGACCAGCAGCGCGTCCAGCTCACCGTGCGCCGCGGCCGTCAGGATCTGGCCGGTGTCCCGGCCCGGCCCGGACGGCAGCTCCGCCACCCCCCACACCCCGGCGGCCTCCGCCCGGGCAGCCGGAGCCGCCACCGGACGGCCGCCGGGCAGCAGCCCCGGCAGCAGGCCCGCCTCGACCGCACCGCGCTCACCCGCCCGACGCGGCACCCACGCCAGCCGGGCGCCGGTCGCGTGCGCCAGCCGCAGCACCGCCGTCAGCGCGCCCGGGGCCGCGGCCAGCCGCTCGCCCACCAGGATCACCGCGCCCGGGCTACGCAGCAGCTCGGCGGCCCGCCCGGCCTCGTCGTTCAGCGGCTCGTCGGCGGCCAGCGCGGCGAACCACTCCGCCTCCGTGCCCGGGGCCGCCGGCAGCAGCGCGCCGCGCAGCTTGGCCAGGCCCCGGGAGGCGAACGCCGCCACCGAGTACACCTTCAGGCCCCGGTCACGGCTCGCCTTGCGCAGCCGCAGGAAGACGATCGGCGACTCCTCCTCCGGCTCGAAGCCCGCCAGCAGCACCGCCGGCGCCTGCTCCAGCTGCTCGTAGGTCAGGCCCTCGCCGTCCACGTCCACCCCGCGCCCGGCGACGGCGGCGGCCAGGAAGTCCGCCTCCTCGCCGCTGTACGGGCGGGCCCGGAAGTCCACGTCGTTGGTGCCGAGCACCACCCGCGCGAACTTCCCGTACGCGTAGGCGTCCTCGACGGTGACCCGGCCACCGGTCAGCACCCCGGCGCGGGCGCCGCGCAGGCCCTCGGCGGCCCGGGCCAGCGCCTCCGGCCAGGAGGCGGGCACCAGCTCGCCGTCCACCCGCACCAGCGGGGTCGCGATCCGGTCCCGCTGCTGGGCGTAGCGGAACGCGAACCGGCCCTTGTCGCAGTTCCACTCCTCGTTGACCGCCGGGTCCTCGCCCGCCAGCCGGCGCAGCACCTTGCCGCGCCGGTGGTCGGTGCGCTGGGCGCAGCCCGCGGAGCAGTGCTCGCACACGCTCGGCGAGGAGACCAGGTCGAACGGGCGGGAGCGGAAACGGTAGGCCGCCGACGTCAGGGCGCCCACCGGGCAGATCTGGATGGTGTTCCCGGAGAAGTACGAGTCGAGCGGCTCGTCGTCCCCGGTGCCGACCTGCTGGAGCGCGCCGCGTTCCAGCAGGTCGATGAACGGGTCCCCGGCGATCTGCTGCGAGAAGCGGGTGCAGCGCGCGCACAGCACGCAGCGCTCCCGGTCCAGCAGCACCTGGGTGCTGAGCGGGATCGGCTTCTCGTAGGTGCGCTTCATCCCCTCGAAGCGGGTGTCGGCGTCACCCGTGGACATCGCCTGGTTCTGCAGCGGGCACTCGCCGCCCTTGTCGCAGACCGGGCAGTCCAGCGGGTGGTTGATCAGCAGCAGCTCCATCACGCCGCGCTGCGCCTTCTCGGCCACCGGCGAACTCACCTGGGTGCGCACCACCATGCCCTCGGCGACCGGGATGGTGCAGGAGGCGACGGGCTTGCGCTGGCCCTCGATCTCGACGATGCACTGCCGGCAGGCGCCGGCCGGGTCGAGCAGCGGGTGGTCGCAGAAGCGCGGGATCTGGGTGCCGATCCGTTCAGCGGCCCGGATCACCAACGTCCCCTTGGGGACCTGCACTTCGACGCCGTCGATGGTGAGCGTGACCAGCTCGACCGCGGCCTTGTCGCCCGTGGAGGTGGATGGCTCTGTGATCGTCACGCGTGCACCTCCCTTTCGGTGGCGGACTGGTGGCCGGGGCGGGGGCCGTCGGCCCAGACGGTGGAGGCGGCCGGGTCGAACGGGCAGCGGCGCTCGGCCAGGTGCTGCTCGTACTCGGCCCGGAAGTGCTGGAGGGAGGAGACGATCGGACTCGCGGCGCCGTCGCCCAGTGCGCAGAAGGACTTTCCGTTGATGTTGTCGGCGATGTCGAGGAGCTTCTCCAGGTCCCCCTCGACGCCCGCGCCCGCCTCGATCCGCTTGAGCAACTGGACCAGCCAGTAGGTGCCCTCGCGGCAGGGGGTGCACTTGCCGCAGGACTCGTGGGCGTAGAACTCGGTCCAGCGGGTGACCGCCCGCACCACGCAGGTGGTCTCGTCGAAGACCTGCAGCGCCTTGGTGCCGAGCATCGAGCCGGCCGCGCCGACACCCTCGTAGTCCAGCGGGACGTCCAGGTGCTCGTCGGTGAACATCGGGGTGGACGAGCCGCCCGGGGTCCAGAACTTGAGCCGGTGCCCGGGGCGGACGCCGCCGCTCATGTCCAGCAGCTGGCGCAGCGTGATGCCCAGCGGCGCCTCGTACTGGCCGGGGTTGGTGACGTGGCCGGAGAGCGAGTACAGCGTGAAGCCGGGGGACTTCTCGGTGCCCAGGCCCTTGAACCACTCCTTGCCGCGGGCCAGGATCGGCGGCACCGAGGCGATCGACTCGACGTTGTTGACCACCGTCGGGCAGGCGTACAGGCCGGCGATCGCCGGGAACGGCGGCCGCAGCCGGGGCTGGCCGCGGCGGCCCTCCAGCGAGTCCAGCAGCGCCGTCTCCTCGCCGCAGATGTAGGCGCCGGCGCCGGCGTGCACGGTGATGTCGAGGTTGACGCCCGAGCCGAGGATGTCCCGGCCGAGCAGCCCGGCCTGGTACGCCTCGGCGACGGCCGCGTGCAGGCGGCGCAGCACCGGGACGACCTCGCCGCGCAGGTAGATGAACGCGTGGTCGCAGCGGATCGCGTAGGAGGCGATGATCATGCCCTCGATCAGCGCGTGCGGGTTGGCGAACAGCAGCGGGATGTCCTTGCAGGTGCCCGGCTCGGACTCGTCCGCGTTGACCACCAGGTAGTGCGGCTTGCCGTCGTTCTGCGGGATGAACTGCCACTTCATCCCGGTGGGGAAGCCGGCGCCGCCGCGACCGCGCAGCCCGGAGTCCTTCACCAGGGCGATCACGTCGTCCGGCGGCATCGCCAGGGCCGCCTTGAGGCCGTCGTAGCCGTGGTGGCGGCGGTAGGTGGCCAGCGTCCAGGGCCGGTCGTCGTCCCAGGAGGCGGACAGGACGGGGGTGAGCAGCTTCTCGGCCGGCTCGGCGGCGGTCATCACGCTTCCGTCCCTTCGTGGCCGGTGCCCTCGTGGCCGGTGCCCTCGTGGCCGATGCCCTCGTGGCGGGGTGCGACGACCTTGGTGCCGCCGGTGCCGGGCAGCGCCTCGCCCTTGGCCAGGCGCAGGCCCGCCAGCGAGGGCGCGCCGCCCGCGCCGGACTCGTCGTTGGCACCCGGGCGCTCGTCGGGGAAGCCCGCCAGGATCCGGGCGGACTCCTTGAAGGTGCACAGCCGGGCGCCGCGGGTCGGCCGGACCTCCCGGCCCGCGCGCAGGTCGTCGACCAGCCGCTTGGCGCTCTCCGGGGTCTGGTCGTCGAAGAACTCCCAGTTGACCATCACCACGGGCGCGTAGTCGCAGGCCGCGTTGCACTCGATGTGCTCGATCGAGATCTCGCCGTCCCCGGTGGTCTCGTTGTTGCGCACGCCGAGGTGCTGCTGGAGCTCGTCGAAGATCTGGTCGCCGCCGAGCACCGCGCACAGGGTGTTGGTGCAGACCCCGACGTGGTACTTCCCGGCCGGGCGCCGCCGGTACATGGTGTAGAAGGTGGCGACGGCGGTCACCTCGGCGGTGGTGAGGTCCAACTGCTCGGCGCAGAACCGGATGCCGGTCGGGCTGACGAAGCCCTCCTCGGCCTGCACCAGGTGCAGCAGCGGCAGCAGCGCCGACCGGGCCTGCGGGTAGCGGCCGATCAGCTCCGCGGCGTCGGCGGCCAGCCGGGCGTGCACCTCCTCGGGGTACGGTGTGGCCGGCAGCGCCGGCATCCCCAACTGAACGTCTGTCACCGGTCCACGCCTCCCATCACCGGGTCGATCCCGGCCACCGCGACGATCACGTCGGCGACCTGGCCGCCCTCGCACATCGCCGCCATCGACTGCAGATTGGTGAACGACGGATCCCGGAAATGGACCCGGTACGGGCGCGTCCCGCCGTCGCTGACCACGTGCACGCCCAGCTCGCCCTTGGGCGACTCGACCGCCGCGTACGCCTGGCCGACCGGGACCCGGAAGCCCTCGGTGACCAGCTTGAAGTGGTGGATCAGGGCCTCCATCGAGGTGCCCATGATCTTGCGGATGTGGTCGAGCGAGTTGCCCATCCCGTCCGGGCCGACGGCGAGTTGGGCGGGCCAGGCGATCTTCTTGTCGGCCACCATCACCGGGCCCGGCCGCAGCCGGTCCAGGCACTGCTCGACGATCCCCAGCGACTGCCGCATCTCCTCCAGGCGGATCAGGAAGCGGCCGTAGGAATCGGCGCTGTCCGCGATCGCGACCTCGAAGTCGTAGTCCTGGTAGCCGCAGTACGGGTCGGTCTTGCGCAGGTCGTGCGGCAGGCCGGTGGCGCGCAGGATCGGGCCGGTGGCGCCGAGGGCCAGGCAGCCGGGCAGGTCGAGGAAGCCGACGTCGACCAGGCGGGCCTTGAACACCGGGTTCCCGGTGGCGAGTTTGTCGTACTCGTGCATCCGGGAGCGCAGGGTCTTCACGCACTCGCGGATCTGGTCGACGGCGCCGGGCGGGAGGTCCTGGGCGAGGCCGCCGGGGCGCACGTACGCGTGGTTCATGCGCAGGCCGGTGACCAGCTCGAAGACGTCCAGGATCAGCTCGCGGTCGCGGAAGCCGTAGATCATCAGGGTGGTGGAGCCGATCTCCATGCCACCGGTGGCCAGGCAGACCAGGTGCGAGGCGATCCGGTTGAGCTCCATCATCAGCACCCGGATCACGGTGGCCCGGTCCGGGATGTCGTCGGTGATGCCGAGCAGCTTCTCGACGGCCAGGCAGTACGCGGTCTCGTTGAACAGCGGGGTCAGGTAGTCCATCCGGGTCACGAAGGTGGTGCCCTGGACCCAGTTGCGGAACTCCATGTTCTTCTCGATGCCGGTGTGGAGGTAGCCGATGCCGCAGCGGGCCTCCTTCACCGTCTCGCCGTCGATCTCCAGGATCAGCCGCAGCACGCCGTGGGTGGACGGGTGCTGGGGGCCCATGTTGACGATGATGCGCTCGTCGTCGGCCCGGCCGACCGCCTCGACCACCTCGCCCCAGTCGCCGCCGGTGACCGTGAAGACCCGGCCCTCGGTGGTCTCCCGGGCCTCTGCCTGCTCGGCTTCTTCGTGGGGACGAGTCCCTTCGTCGTGCCGAGCCTCTTCGTCGTGCCGAGTACTCATCAGCTGTACGACCTCCGCTGGTCGGGAGCCGGGATCTGGGCGCCCTTGTACTCGACGGGGATGCCGCCGAGCGGGTAGTCCTTGCGCTGCGGGTGGCCCAGCCAGTCGTCCGGCATCATGATCCGGGTGAGTGCCGGGTGGCCGTCGAAGACCAGGCCGAAGAAGTCGTAGGCCTCGCGCTCGTGCCAGTCGTTGGTCGGGTAGACGCTCACCACGGAGGGGATGCGCGGGTCGGCGTCCGGCGCGGTGACCTCCACCCGGATCAGCCGTCCGTGGGTGATCGACCGCAGGTGGTAGACCGCGTGCAGCTCGCGGCCCTTGTCGTCGGGGTAGTGCACGCCGCTCACGCCCAGGCACAGCTCGAAGCGCAGTGCCGGGTCGTCGCGCAGGGTGCGGGCGGTCCGGAGCAGGTGGGCGCGGTCGATGTGGAAGGTGAGCTCGCCGCGGTCGACGACGGTCTTCTCGATCACCTCGGCCGGGTCCATGCCCTGCTCCTCCAGGGCGCCCTCCAGCTCGTCGGCGACCTCGTCGAACCAGCCGCCGTACGGCCGTTCGCTCGGGCCGGGCAGCACGATCGGCGCGGCCAGGCCGCCGAAGCCGGAGGTGTCACCGCTGCCCAGGGCGCCGAACATGCCCTGCCGGCGGCCGACCACCTCGACCGGGATCTCGCGGACCGGGTGCTCGCGACGGGTCTCGGGTACCTGCTCGTTCATCGCAGCAGCCCCCGCATCTCGCTGACCGGGGTGGCCTTGAGGGCGAGCGCCTCGCCGAGCTCCTCGGCCCGGATCCGGTTCGCGCCCAGCGGCTCGTGCTGGATCTTGTCGTGCAGCTTCAGGATGGCGTCCATCAGCATCTCCGGGCGGGGCGGGCAACCGGGCAGGTAGATGTCCACCGGGACGATGTGGTCGACGCCCTGCACGATCGCGTAGTTGTTGAACATCCCACCCGAGGAGGCGCAGACGCCCATCGAGATGACCCACTTCGGGTTGGCCATCTGGTCGTACACCTGGCGCAGCACCGGGGCCATCTTCTGGCTCACCCGACCCGCCACGATCATCAGATCGGCCTGCCGGGGGGAGCCCCGGAACACCTCCATGCCGAACCGGGCCAGGTCGTAGCGGCCGGCGCCGGTGGTCATCATCTCGATCGCGCAGCAGGCCAGACCGAAGGTGGCCGGGAAGAGTGACGCCTTGCGCACCCAACCGGCGGCCGTCTCCACGGTCGTGAGCAGAAAGCCGCTCGGCAGCTTCTCCTCGATTCCCATCAGATCCCTCTCAATGCCCTCAAGAAGCCCTCAAGTCCTGTGGTACCTCGGCCCGTTCGGGCTTGTCCGCTCGTTCACAAAGGCGGCGGCCACCCCGCGCTCAGTCCCACTCCAGGCCGCCGCGGCGCCACACGTAGGCGTAGGCGACGAAGACCGTGGCGATGAACAGGAGCATCTCGACCAACCCGAAGATCCCCAGGGCGTCGAAGGTCACCGCCCAGGGATAGAGAAAGACGATCTCGATGTCGAAGACGATGAAGAGCATCGCCGTCAGGTAGTACTTGATCGGGAACCGACCGCCGCCCACGGGCTGCGGGGTCGGCTCGATGCCGCACTCGTACGCCTCCAACTTGGCCCGGTTGTAGCGCTTGGGGCCGGTGAGTGAGGCCATCACGACGGAGCCGACCGCGAACGCCGCCGCGATGGCACCGAGTACGAGGATCGGCGCGTAGGCATTCATAGCCCCCGCTCCCTCCGTCCAGTCGTCCTTGACTGCAGATCGGAACCGGCGAGTCACGCTGAGGTGAACCCGCGTTCCGGTTCCCGGGATCCACCTCATGTGAGGCAGTTCACAAAGCCTGGAACGAGCGCATCCTATGCCCGTCGGCTTGTGATCTGCGACACGCAGTTCAACGTCATCTTTGTGATCTACGCCACGATGGGAATCGTGCCGAATATGAACATGTCCAGAATTGTCGACACAAAGAAGTCAAATGGTCACAACCAGTCGCATTTACTTGTGAAGCGGCTGGTCAGAGCCGCGCTCCTATATCAACTATGCGTCGACGGGAGCAAATTTCGAGGCGCCATGTTGACGTGTTATAGCGGCTCACTCTGAGGGGTGGCGGGGGGCCGAACGCTCGCTTGACCCTTCGTTCACAAGCGCGCGAAACGGTCCTTGGGGCCCTCCCCCTCCCCCCTCCCCCACCCCGCCCGCCGCCCGCCGCCCGCCGCCCGCCGCCCGCCGCCCGCCCGACCCTCTCCTGCGCTGGGCCATGCCCGGCCCAGCGTGCGGCGCCCCGGCCTCCGTGCGCTGCCCTTCCCGCGCCACCTTCCCTGGGGCCCTTTCCTCGGGGCCCTTCCTCGGGGCCGCTGCCCTCTGCCCTCGCGCCCGCGTCCGGGCTCGCCCCACCGTTCACCGGGGCCGGTTACCGGCTACCGGCCCTGCTCCCAGACCCAGGCCGCGATGCCCACCCGGTTACGGGCACCGAGCTTGCGCTGGACGTTGGCGAGGTGGTTCTTGACCGTCCCCGGCGAGATGAACAGCCCCGCTCCGATCTCGGCGTTCGTCGCGCCGTCTGCCACCTGTTCGGCGATCTCCCTTTCTCTCGCGGTCAGTTCCTCGATCGGGCCGGCTATCAGCGGCGCCGCCGCCGAAGGCCCTGCTCCGGCCGTACGGTCGCTCCCGGGCGCCGTCATGTGCCGCAGCAGCCGGACGGTGACCTGTGGACTGATCAACGCGTCCCCGGCCATCGCCGCCCGCACCGCCTCGATCAGCAGCACTGGCCCCGATCGCTTCAACAGGAAGCCGGCCGCCCCATGCCGCAGGGCCGTATGCACGTACTCGTCCAGGTCGAAGGTGGTCACCACGATCACCTTGCACTCGCCGGCCAGCTGCCTCGTGACCTCCAAGCCGTCGAGCCTCGGCATTCGAATGTCCGCGAGCACGACGTCCGGTCGAAGCCGTCGGGCCTCCTCCACCGCCGCGGCGCCGTCCGCCACCTCCGCCACCACCGACATGTCCGGCTGAACGTCCAGGATCATCCGGAACGCGGTGCGGACATCGGCCTGGTCGTCCGCGACCAGGATCCGGATCGGCCCTGTGCTGCCGATCATTTCCACCTCTCCCCTGAACTGGTCCTCACCGGAATCACTGGTTTCTCCTGACTCTCCTGTCGTTCCTGCCTCTCCAGCGGCAGTCTCGCCGCCACCCGCCAGACCTCCCGCTCCTCCGTGCCTGCCGCGAACGTGCCGCCGAGCGCCTCCACTCGGGCCGCCAGCCCCGGCAGTCCGCTGCCGCCGCCACCGCGCGGGCGCCCACCCGCGCCGGGTGCGAGTCCGTCGTTCGTCACGGTCAACTCCAGCCACCCGCCCGCGCGACGGGCACGGACCTCGACCGTCCGGGCGCCCGCAGCGTGCCGCCGGACATTGGTCAGCGCCTCGACCACGATCCGGTGGACCGTGCCCTCCACCTCCCGGGGGACCGGCCCGTCCGGCAGCTCCAGCCGGACCTCGGCGCCGCCCAAGGCGGTGAACCGCTCTGCCACCTCCGCCAGTTCGGCCAGCCCCTGTTGCGGTCCGCGCCCACTCCCCTCCTCCGTGCGCAGCAGTTGAACCGTCCGGTCCAGCGAGGCCAGGGCCCGCTGCCCGGCCTGTTCTATCCGCTCGAACATCTCGACCGCCCGGGCTGGGTCAGCCGCGGCCAGGTACACCCCGGCCTGAGCCTGGGCGACCATGCCGCTCACGTCGTGCGCCACGAAATCGTGCAGATCGTGGGCCAGTTCGAGCCGCTGGGAACGCCTGGCCTCGGCCACCGCCCGACACCGCCCCTCGTCCAGGCCGCGCAGGTAGAGCCCGGTCAGGACGGCCGGCAGGGCCAGCATCGACCCGAATCCGAAAAGGGTGAGCACGTCTCCGGGCCCGCCGATCGCCTCGAACCGGGACGGCCAGAGCGCGACCGCGCCGCAAGCCGTCCACGTCGCCAGCGCGCACCGGAGGCCGTCCTCGACGCGCAGGGCGAGGACCACGGACAGCAGGAGGACGGCCAGTTCGACCAGGCCGACCAGGCCGGGCCACCGGTCCGACTCCGTCCAGCGGCCGGTGAGCCAGACGGCAACCGTGACCGCGGCCGACATCGCCCCGGCCGTCGCCGTCACGACCGCCATGCCGTGGCGCCTGTGCGCCGCCCGGACCAGCGGAAGCACGGCCGGGACGATCACCGCCAGCATCTGATTCATCGCCATCTCCTCCCTTCGACTGCCGCCACGTTACGACGCGGCGCAGGTTGCCCGCCTGTGCCGATCGGCATATTTCAGAGGCCTGTTGAGCAGGGAGAACAGCCCGATCGGCAGCTGCCGCTCGCCGCGTGGAACGGCCAGGCTTGAGCCATCGAAGCGGCCGGAGGGCCGGCCGCGAAGGGAGTTCACCACCATGTCGAAGCTCGCGATCAACGCCCGGACCACCACCCGTCCGGCCGTCCCGCCCGCACCACGCTGGGCCGAGCTCGCCGCCAAGGCCACCGTGCTGACCACCGTTCCCTCGGGGCTGTGGCGGATCGCGTTCGGCTTCGGCGTCCCGGTCGGCTTCACGGGTGCCACCGCCGCACGGTACGCCGAGCACCAGCCGGGCTGGGGCACGGTCTACGTCGTGGTGCTGAGCGCCCTGGCCGAAGCGCTGGCCTTCCTGACCGTCGGGCTGGTCCGGCCCTGGGGCCAGCTGGCGCCGCGCTGGATCCCGCTGATCGGCGGCCGGGCGGTGCACCCGCTCGCCGCGATCGTTCCGGGCGCGCTGGGCTCGGCGTTTCTGACCGCGCTCGGGATAACCGCGGCGGTCGGCGGCTGGGGCCGGAACATGGCGGAGCCGGACTCCCCGCACGGTGCCGCCGGCCTGGTGATGACCCTCGCCTACCTGCCGCTGGTGGCATGGGGTCCGCTGCTCGGCGCGGTCACCATCGACTACGCCCGTCGGACGCTGAGTCGCCGGTGACCACCACCGCGGATCACACCGGGGCCGGCTCCGGGCCCCGCTCCCCGACCCCGGTCGCGGACTCGGCAACAACAGATCCAGCGGCCTCGGACTCGACGATCTCGGACTCAGCGGCTTCGGTCTCCCCGCGCCGGACGGGGGCGGGAGCGGTACGGCGGCCCCACTCGGTGGCGACCACGACCAGGGCTCCGCCGACCAGGGCGAGCGGCCCCATCCGGTTCCCGGCGATGGTGATGCCGAAGACGGCGGCCCACAGCGGTTCGGTGCCGAGCAGCAGACTCACCCGGGACGGCGAGGTGGCGCGGACAGCCCACATCTGAACGAAGAAGGCGAACAGCGTGCACAACAGGGACAGGTGCAGCAACCAGGCCCACTGGCCGGGCCCGTACGAGCGGGCGACGGCCCACGGCGACGGCCCTACGGCTGGTGCAACGGCCGCGAACACGGCGGTCGCGACGGCGAGTTGGACCCAGGTCAGGGCCAGCATGTCGGTTTCGCGGACGGCGCGGACGCGGGCCGTCGCCAGGACGAAGGCCGAGCGAACCAGGGCAGCTCCCAGCACCAGCAGGTCGCCGAGCGAAGGCGGGCGCAGCCCGCCGTCCCCGGTGAGCAGGGCGACGCCGAGCACGGCCAGCGCGGCGGCCGCGAGGAAGGCGCGGGGCGGCGCCGTCCGGCTGAGGACGCTCTCGCCGAGCGGGGTGAGCACCATCGCGAGGCTGATGATCAGCCCGGCATTGGTGGCGGAGGTGTGCACGGCGCCGTACGTCTCCAGCAGGAAGATCCCGCTGAGCACCAGCCCCAGTGCACCGCCGCCCAGCCACTCGGCGCGGCTCAGCCTCCGTAGCGCCGGCCAGGCGACCATCCCGAGCAGCGGCAGCACCAGCCCGAACCGCAGGACCAGCATCGCCACGGCCGTCCCGGGCTCCGCCACCCGCTGGACGGCGAGGAAGCTCGACCCCCACACCACCGCCACCAGGAGAACCGGCAGGTCGCGAAGGGCCGATGAGGACGAAGACATGGACAGGGAGGCACGCATGAGTCAGATCCCTCCGAGCGAACGGAACCGGCGGGGCGCGAGTACCGTACGGCGTCGGACGGACCCTGGAGCTGGGCGAAGGGCACAGCTATCGACGGGGCGGAGCATGGAGCAGGGGGACGCCATCCTCCCGCACCGGCCCACCCGTGATCAACGCCCTGCCGTAACTCGCTGGATCTCCGGAGGGCTCCGGCGTCCCCGGGGCCAACGCCCTTCCCAGGCCCGGCAGGTCAGCGGGCGAGCAGGCCGTTCGCCGCGGCGATCTCCTCGATGTCGGCCGGGGTCCCGGACATGATGGCGCGGACGTGCTCGGTGACGAGCTCGACCGGCCAGTCCCACCAGGCCGCACGGAGCAGGCGCTCGACGTCGGCGCCCTCGAAGCGGCGCCGGATCGGGCGGGCCGGGTTGCCGCCGACGATGGTGTACGGCTCGACGTCGGCGGTGACCATCGCACCGGCCGCGATGATCGCGCCGTCACCGATCCGGACGCCGGGCAGGACGGTGGCACCGAAGCCGAACCAGACGTCGTTGCCGATCACGGTGTCGCCCCGGCTGGGCAGGCCGGTGACGAGGTCGAGGGTCCGCTCGGTCCACTCGCCGCCGAACATCGTGAACGGGAAGGTGGACACGCCGATGGTCGGGTGGGCGGCGCCGGCCATCAGGAAGCGGGCCCCGGTGGCGATCGCGCAGTACTTGCCGATCACCAGCCGCTCGGGTCCGTAGGCGTAGAGGACGTTGCGCTCCTCGAAGTGGGTGGCCCCCTCGGGGTCGTCGAAGTAGGTGTACTCGCCGACCTCGATCCGCGGGTCGATGACGAGTGGGCGCAGCAGGACGACCCGGTCGTGGCCGGCGAGCGGGTGCAGGGCAGTGGGGTCGGGAATGGCGGTGGCGGTCACGCAGGCTCCTCTCGTAACGCGACCAAAGTCGCATTACGATGAGCATGGCACGACCGCCACACCGCAGCAAGCCTTAACGCGACTGGAGTCGACTTTGAACGAGAACGCCCCGGAGCCGACCCACCCCGCGACGGCCCGCCCCGCGACGACCCGCCCCGCCACCACCGCACCACCCGCGACGACTCGCCTCGAAACGACCCACCCCGAGCCCCGCACCCCGACCCCGCGCCCCGGCGGCCGCAGCGCCCGGGTCCGGGAGGGGGTGGTCGCCGCCACGCTCGCCGAGGTCACCGAGAAGGGGTACGACGACCTCACCATCGAGGCGGTCGCGAGCCGCTCCGGCGTCCACAAGGCGACGCTGTACCGGCGGTGGGGCGGAGTGGACGGCCTGGTCGCGGACGCCCTGACCGCCTCGGCCGACCAGCCCTGGCCGCTGCCCGACACCGGCGACCTCCGCGAGGACCTGCGACTGATCACCCAGGAGGTGTTCACCGTCTTCACCGATCCCGACCTGGGGGCCACCCCCACCGCGCTGATCTTCGCCGCCCAGCGCTCCGACACCGGCGCGACCGCCCTGCGCGCCTTCTTCGCCTCCCGCCACCGCCAGGCCGCCGAGGTCGCCGAACGAGCCGTCGCCCGAGGCGAGTTGCCCACCGGAACGGACGGTGCCGAGGTGGTCCGGGCCGCCACCGCCCCGCTCTACTACCGGCTGTTCGTCACCGGCGAGCCGCTGGACGCCCGCACCGCCGAGCGGGCCGCCGACGCCGCCGCACTGGCCGCCCGCGCCGGACTGTTCACCCCCGCCCCCCGGGCCAACCCCGTTCCCCCGGAGTCCACCTGACCCTCCACCCGCCCGACGGGGCCTGAACCCCACCGCTCCCTACCGCCCCCTACCGGATCGCCGCCCCGGCGTGGATGATGGCGCCATGCCAACCCCGCCGTCCACCACCCTTCGGAAGGCCCGTCACGTGAAGCGCGCACCCTGGGCTCTGCTCGCCGTCGCCACCGTCCTCCCGCTCACGGCGAGCACCGGCACCGCCGTCGCGGACACCACGCCGCCCGCGCCCGCCTGCACCTACACGCCCGCGGTGCCGGCCGACAACTTCAAGGGCATCCCGGTCTTCGACGCCAAGAAGGCCGCCCAGCCCTACCGCGCCACCCTGCGCACCAGCCAGGGCGCGATCACCTTCCAGGCGTTGACCGACAAGGCGCCCTGCACCACCTTCTCGTTCCGCTTCCTCGCCGAGCACGACTACTTCGACCGCAGCCACTGCCACCGCCTCACCACCCAGCGGCTCTACGTCCTGCAGTGCGGCGACCCGACCGGAACGGGCAGCGGCGGGCCCGGCTACTCCTTCCCGGACGAGAACCTGACCGGCGCCACCTACCCGGCCGGCACCGTGGCGATGGCCAACGCCGGTCCGAACACCAACGGCAGCCAGTTCTTCTTCGTCTGGAAGGACACCAAGCTCTCCCCCGCCTACACCCCGTTCGGCCGGATCACGGCGGGCCTGGACGTCCTGCAGAAGATCGCCGCGGGCGGCGAGGACGACCAGAACAACCCCGGCGACGGCTTCCCCACCCTCCCCGTGAACATCCGCCACGTGAAGATCAGCACCCGCTGACCGGGAGCCCGCCCCTCACCGCCAGCCCCTCACCGTCCGTGCCTCACCGCCCGCCCCCACGCCGTTCCCGTGCGTCGGCAGCGCCTCCCGTACGGTGGCAGCACCAACGACACCGCACGGGAGCAGCGCGCATGGACAGCCGGATCTGGGAGAGCGTGGACCACCTCGTCGCGTGGCTCGACGAGCAGGGCACGCAGTCGCCCCGGGAGGAGCGCCTGCTGCGGATCCTCAAGCTCTCCGAGGAGGTCGGCGAGGTGGGCGCCGCGGTGATCGGCGCCACCGGCCAGAACCCGCGCAAGGGCGTCACCCACAGCTGGGAGGACGTCCAGCACGAGCTCTGCGACGTCGTCTTCACCGCCCTCGTCGCCCTCCGGACGCTCACCCCCGACGCGGCCCGGGTCTTCGCCGACCGCCTCGCCTACGTCGAACAGCGCTCCGCCGCCTCCCGCCGCCCGGCGGACGGGGAGCGGAAGGCGGCGGAGGAGACGCCTTGAGGTCCTGGAAAGGACCGGGGGGACCGGGGGGACCGGGGGAAGGCCTCAGGCCCGCTACGCGTTGGGCGCGACCTTCGCGAGGCCGTTGATGATGCGGTCCATCGCGTCGCCTCCCTGCGGGTCGGTGAGGTTGGCGAGCATCTTGAGGGTGAAGCGCATCAGCATCGGGTGGGTGAGGCCGCGCTGGGTGGCGATCTGCATCACCTTGGGGTTGCCGATGAGCTTCACGAAGGCGCGGCCCATCGTGTAGTAGCCGCCGTAGACGTCCTTGAGGACGCGCGGGTAGCCCTGCAGAGCGCGCTCGCGCCCGGTCTCGGTGACCCGGGCGTGGGCCTGGACGATGACGCCGGCGGCGATCTGGCCGGATTCCATCGCGTAGGCGATGCCCTCGCCGTTGAACGGGTTGACCATGCCGCCCGCGTCGCCGACGAGCAGCAGGCCGCGGGTGTAGTGCGGCTGCCGGTTGAAGGCCATCGGCAGCGCGGCGCCGCGGATCGGGTCGGTCATGTTCTCGGGGGTGTAGCCCCATTCCTCCGGCATGCCGGCGCACCAGGCCTTGAGCACCTCGCGCCAGTCGAGTTCGCCGAACGCGGGCGAGGAGTTGAGGATGCCGAGGCCGACGTTGGAGGTGCCGTCGCCCATGCCGAAGACCCAGCCGTACCCGGGCAGCTGCTTGCGCTGGCCGCCGCGGGTGTCCCACAGCTCCAGCCAGGACTCCAGGTAGTCGTCGTCGTGGCGCGGCGAGGTGAAGTACGTCCGGTAGGCGACGCCCATCGGGCGGTCCTCGCGGCGGTGCAGGCCCATGGCGAGCGAGAGCCGGGTGGAGTTGCCGTCGGCGGCGACCACCAGCGGGGCGCGGAAGGTGACCGGCCGCTTCTCGTCGCCGAGCTTGGCGGTGACGCCGACGATCCGGCCGGTGCGCTCGTCCAGGACGGGCCCGCTGACGTTGCAGCGCTCGTAGAGCCGGGCGCCGGCCTTCTCGGCCTGACGGACCAGCAGCTCGTCGAAGTCGGCGCGCTTGCGGACCAGGCCGTAGTCGGGGAAGGCGGACAGCTCGGGCCAGTCCAGCTCCAGCCGGACGCCGCCGCCGATGATGCGCAGGCCCTTGTTGTGCAGCCAGCCGTTCTCGGTGGAGACGTCGATGCCCATGTCCACCAGCTGCTTGGTGGCGCGGGGGGTGAGGCCGTCGCCGCAGACCTTCTCGCGCGGGAACGCGGTCTTCTCCAGCAGCAGCACGTCCAGCCCGGCCTGGGCGAGGTAGTACGCGGTGGTGGACCCGGCCGGACCCGCGCCGACCACGATGACGTCGGCCGTGCTCTCGACCGGGCTGTCCGGCTTCGTCAGATCGGCTGCGGTCTCGGACACGGTGGACACTCTCCTGGAGCTGCGGCTGTGGGGACGGCGGCTTTTGTCTCCGGCAGTCTAGTTCCGTCCCCGCCGCCGGAAACGACCACGCCCCCATCCCGCCGGTGCAGCGGCTAACCGAGCTTGTACGCCCGGTGCAGCGCGACGATGCCGCCGGTGAGGTTGCGCCAGGCGACCTTGGACCAGCCGCTCTCCTGCAGCCGGGCCGCCAGCTCGGGCTGGTCGGGCCAGGACCGGATGGACTCGGCGAGGTACACGTACGCGTCCGGGTTGCTGCTGACCGCGGTGGCGACCGGCGGCAGGGCGCGCATCAGGTATTCGGTGTAGACCGTCCGGAACGGCGTCCAGGTCGGGGTGGAGAACTCGCAGATCACCAGCTTGCCGCCGGGCTTGGTGACGCGCTGCATCTCGCGCAGCGCCGCGTCGGTGTCCTGGACGTTGCGCAGCGCGAAGGAGATCGTCACCGAGTCGAAGGTGCCGTCCGCGAACGGCAGCCGGGTGGCGTCGCCGGCGGTGAGCGGCAGTTCGGGGTGGCGGCGCTTGCCCTCGACGAGCATGCCGACGGAGAAGTCGCACGGGACGACCTGCGCGCCGGCCTCGGCGAAGGGCAGCGAGGAGGTGCCGGTGCCGGCTCCGAGGTCGAGCACGAGGTCCCCCGGTCCGGCGGCCACCGCCTCGGCCACCGCCCGGCGCCAGGCGCGGGCCTGGCCGAGGGACAGCACGTCGTTGGTGCGGTCGTACTTGGCCGCGACGTCGTCGAACATGGCGGCGACTTCGTGCGGCTGCTTGTCCAGAGAGGCTCGGGTCACGCCCCCATTGTTCACCCTGGCGCCGACAGCCCGACCAACGGGGCACGCCGCGGGGCGTCCGCACCCGCCGCACGGGCCCCGCCGCACAGACCCGTCCACCCGGCACCCGTCGCACGGACGTCGCCGCGCGCCCCCGCCGCCCAGCTCCCCCGCCCCCGCCCACCAGCGCCCCGCCCGGCCCACCGGCGCTACGCGCCCCGCCGGTGCTGCGCGCCCCACCGGTGCTGCGCGCCCCGTCAGTGCTGCGCGCGCCGCCCGCCCGCGCGCCGCCGGCGCCGGGAGCGCTTGCCGTGGGTTATCGCGGGCATCCCGTCGGCCAGCGCCCCGGTCGCCAGCGCGACGGTGGTGGCCAGCCGGCCCTGCCCGGCGCGGACCGCGAGCGCCCGCCGGTGCCGCCGGATGCGCAGCACGCAGATCACGAACATCCCGACCGCGACCGGCACGCTGAACCGGGCCAGGCCGACGCCGACCGGCTGCGGGTAGGTGTCGCCGCAGATCCGCACCGCCCCCGGGTCGTCGGCGGCGTGCTCCAGGCAGATCGGGTCGCCGATCCTGGCGCCGTCGGCGAGCGGCAGCGCGGCCGCGGTGTGCGACTGGCCGGACGCCCGGTAGCTGACGGCGCTGTAGGAGCCGCCGCCGGTGGGGAGCTGGGTGACGACGCCTTCGACTCTCACGGGGTGGGCGCCGATCCGGTCGGCCTGGTCGGCCTGGCGCCAGCCGAGCAGGCACATGCCGACGGCCAGCACGGCGCTGAGCACGGCGGCGAGGTACCAACCACGGCCCATCCGCGGGGATCGCGGCGGGGGGACGGTCGCGGATCGCATGGTTCCTGTCCTGGCTTGCCTTCGGGGCCTGGGACACGGCCCCGCCACCCGCGGGCACGGGCGGTAGGTGGTGAGGGTACGGAGTGAGCTGTCCGGGATCGTATCCGCTGGCGGGCCCTCAGGTCACGGCGAAGGGGGAATCACCCCACAGGGTGGACAGTGGAGTTCGGCGGCACACGAAGGAAGTGCCGTACGCCGCAAGGAAGTCCGACTACCGGCGAGTACGTCGCCCGGTTCCCGGCCTCGTTCAGCGCCGCCGGTACACCAACCGCCCGCCCAGTACGGCGGCCAGGCAACCGCCCGGCGATGGCTGGGCGAAGCCCTCCCCAACGGCCGGGAACACCGCGAAGTCGGCCCGGCCGCCCGCCGCCACCCGGCCGTGCACGGCCGCCGCGAGCGGCAGCACCGACAGCGGGTCCAGCGGGCCGTCTCCCAGGCCCAGCAGGCAGTCCCCCGCGCCCACCGCGCCAGGGCCACCCCCCGGGCCCGGGCCGCTCCCCGCCTCAGGGCCACCCCCCGTGTCAGGGCCGCCCGGCAGCGCGACCAGCCCGGAGCGCGCCACGGCCGTGCGCACCGCGGCCCGCTCGAACGGCCCGGCCACCGCCGTCACCCCGAACCCGAGCATCCGTTGCAGCCCGCGCCGGGCGCTCGCGCCGCAGCGCCCCTCGTCGGCGGAGCCCGTCAGCCCGTCCGCGACCGGCTCGACGCCGATCTCCTCGCGCGGGTCCGGGTGGTAGGCGTGTTCCAGCAGCCGGTGCCCGTACGGGTTGCGCAGCCCCGGCGTGAGCACCGCGGCGCCCCAGTCCCGCAGTCGCGCCCCCGGGTGCGCGGCGGCCAGTTCCCGGTACGGTCCGACGGCCTCGACGCGGTCGCCGCGCACCAGCACCGCCCCGTCCGGGAGGGACGGGGCGGTGGGGTCGGCCGGGTCGGGCAGCACCAGGGCCGCCCGGTGCAGGGTCAGCACGGCGGTGCCCCGGGCCTCAGTTGTCCAGGATCTTCAGCTCGGGGTGCGCGGTGCCGCCCTCGATCGCCGTGGAGGCGATGTGCGAGGCGACCCGCGGGTCCACCGGGTCGTTGGCCGGGTCGTCCAGCACCCGCAGGTGCTCGTACGTGGTCGCGCGCTGCGCCGGGACGCGGTCGGCGGCCCGGATGAGGTGGATCAGCTCGGTGAGGTTGGAGCGGTGCTTGGCACCGGCCGCCGAGACGACGTTCTCCTCCAGCATGACCGAGCCGAGGTCGTCCGCACCGTAGTGCAGCGACAGCTGGCCGGCCTCCTTGCCGGTGGTGAGCCAGGAGCCCTGGATGTGGGCGATGTTGTCGAGGAACAGGCGGGCGATCGCGATCATCCGCAGGTACTCGAAGACGGTGGCCTGCGTCGAGCCCTTCAGGTGGTTGTTCTGCGGCTGGTAGGTGTAGGGGATGAAGGCCCGGAAGCCGCCGGTGCGGTCCTGCACGTCGCGGATCATCCGCAGGTGCTCGATCCGCTCGGCGTTGGTCTCGCCGGTGCCCATCAGCATGGTGGAGGTGGACTCCACGCCGAGGCCGTGCGCGGCCTCCATGATCTCCAGCCAGCGCTCGCCGGACTCCTTGAGCGGGGCGATCGCCTTGCGCGGCCGCGCGGGCAGCAGCTCGGCGCCGGCGCCGGCGAAGGAGTCCAGGCCGGCCCGGTGGATCCGGGTGATGGCCTCCTCGATCGAGACGCCCGAGATCCGGGCCATGTGGTCGACCTCGGAGGCACCCAGGGAGTGGATCACCAGCTGCGGGAAGTCGGCCTTGATGGCCGAGAAAGCGCGCTCGTAGTACTCCACGCCGTAGTCCGGGTGGTGGCCGCCCTGGAACATGATCTGGGTGCCGCCCAGTTCGACGGTCTCGGCGCAGCGGCGCAGGATCTCGTCGAGCTCGCGGGACCAGCCCTTGTCGCTCTTCGGCGGCACGTAGAAGGCGCAGAACTTGCACGCCGTCACGCAGACGTTGGTGTAGTTGATGTTGCGCTCGATGATGTACGTCGCGATGTGCTCGGTACCGGCGTAGCGGCGGCGGCGCACCGCGTCGGCGGCGGAGCCGAGCGCGTGCAGCGGCGCCGAGCGGTACAGCTCCAGCGCCTCCTCCGGGGTGATCCGGCCACCGCCGGCGGCGCGGTCGAGCACGGCCTGCAAATCGGTGCTGGGCGCATCGAGGGTGGTCGCTGCGAGCTCGGTCACCTGGCCGCCTTCTCTCTCTCGGATACTGCAGTTCTCGGCGCTGCCGCCCCCGGACGACGGGCGTCCGGGTACGGCCGAACCAGCCTACGCCAGGCCTTTCGAGCGTCCGCGTCAGCCCGCTGCCCGTCGGCCCCGGAGCACCGGAGCCGGCGCACCGGCGCACCGGTGCACCGGTGCGCCCCGCCGCACTCAGCCGACCGGCAGCGCCGCCGGCTCCAGCAGCCGCACCGCGACGTCCGACGCGAAGCCGCTGTCGTGCGCGACCCGGCGGGCGAACTCGGCGACGCCGGCCAGCTGCCGCTCGCCGAGCGAGAAGTCGAGGGCCTCGCTGAAGTACCGCTCCAGCACGTCCGCGCCGAAGGCCTCCCAGCGGGCGGCCTGTTCGGCGACCTTGGCGGCCTCGACCAGTGAGAGGTCGCGGGACTCCAGGAAGGCCCGGTGCACGGCCGCGGTCAGTTCCGGACGGCGCTCGGCGAACTCGCGGCGCACGGCCCAGACGGCGAAGACGAACGGCAGGCCGGTCCACTCCTTCCACATCTCGCCGAGGTCGTGGACGGTCAGTCCGAGGTCGGCGGCCTGGCCGAGGTAGGCGCGCAGCGCCGGGTCGCCGATCAGGACGGCGGCGTCGGCCTCGGCGAGCATCGAGCTGAGGTCGGGCGGGCAGCTGAAGTAGTCGGGGCGGACGCCCTCGCGTTCCTCCAGCAGCAGCCGGGCGAGCCGGACGGAGGTGCGGCTGGTGGAGCCGAGGGCGACGCGGCGGCCGTCCAGGTCGGCGAGCGGCACCTTGCTGACGATGAGGCAGGACATCACCGGGCCGTCGCTGCCGACCGCGATGTCGGGCAGGACCAGCAGGTCGTCGGCGTTGCGCAGGTACTCCACGCAGGTGATCGGACCGATGTCCAGCGAGCCGTCGACGAGCTGGTCGCTCAGCTTCTCCGGGGTGTCCTTGGTGAGGTCGAGGTCGAGCAGGTTGCCGGTCCTGGCGAGGCCCCAGTAGAGGGGTACGCAGTTCAGGAACTGGATGTGGCCGACGCGAGGCC
The DNA here is from genome assembly GCF_042720345.1 of Kitasatospora sp. NPDC058478. Taxonomy (NCBI): domain Bacteria; kingdom Bacillati; phylum Actinomycetota; class Actinomycetes; order Kitasatosporales; family Streptomycetaceae; genus Kitasatospora; species Kitasatospora sp. NPDC058478. Next base: position 39,213 of record NZ_JBHXML010000045.1, read on the forward strand.
TGACCGGGGTGTGTTCCTGGGGCTCCCGCGATTGTCCGTCCGGTGCTGCCACTGCGCCGCTCCCTTGTACTGTTCGTGCGCTTTCCCGCAGCGTATGCCTGCTGTTCACAAAGGCCTGCACCGGGCACCCGACACGCGCTCGCGAGGCCTGCGGGACGCGCCTGCGAGGGCCTACGACACGCGTCGTGGGGGCCGCAGTTCACCCCTGGTCGTCACAGCGACCGCATGCTAGCGTTGCCCTCAGTTGCAGTTTGATTCCCCTTGCAGTACTTGAAGCCTGCGGAGCATGTAACCGCGGGCTTTTTGTAGTTTTTCAGCAATATCGAAAAACTTCGGACTCGTCCGGAGGCAGGGCGATCAGCGCAGCGGACCGGGTGCCACACGGTGTGGCCCCGACACGTCCCTCGCAAGGAGAACGGCATGGCCACGGGAACCGTCAAGTGGTTCAACGCTGAGAAGGGCTTCGGCTTCATCGCCCAGGAGGGCGGCGGCCCCGACGTCTTCGTCCACTACTCCGCCATCAACGCGAGCGGCTTCCGCTCGCTGGAGGAGAACCAGGCGGTGAACTTTGACGTCACCCAGGGCCCGAAGGGCCCGCAGGCGGAGAACGTCACCCCCATCTGACCATCTTCTGATGTTCTGATCGCTCGGGACCCCAGCGGGTCCGTCGGCGGCTCCCGACAGCCGTCACCATGAGCACAAGAGCAACACCCAAGGGGGCCCGCCCAACCGGCGGGCCCCCTGCCTTTTCCCCTGGCCGCCGCCCCGGAGAGCAGCACACGAGCACGCGCCAGCACCCGCGCCCCCGCGCCCCAGTGGCACGCACAAGGGCCCGCTGCCGCACCGGGGAACGGTGCGGCAGCGGGCCCTTGTCGCCGAGCCGGCGGGGATCAGGCGGCCACCGGGGCCGCCTTGTCCGCCTGCGCCGGGACGACGGCCGACGGCGCGTCCTCGTACAGGTCGCCGGAGGGGCGGTTGTAGGCGGCGACGTCGAGGATCTTCTCCCGCGAGGCCACCAGGACCGGTACCAGCACCTGGCCCGCGACGTTGGTCGCGGTGCGCATCATGTCGAGGATCGGGTCGATGGCGAGCAGCAGGCCGACGCCCTCCAGGGGCAGGCCCAGGGTGGAGAGGGTGAGCGTCAGCATGATGATCGCACCGGTGAGGCCCGCGGTGGCGGCCGAGCCGACGACCGAGACGAAGGCGATCAGCAGGTAGTCCCGGATGCCGAGGTCGATGTTGTAGACCTGGGCGACGAAGATCGCGGCGATCGCCGGGTAGATCGAGGCGCAGCCGTCCATCTTGGTGGTGGCGCCGAACGGCACGGAGAAGGACGCGTACTCGCTGGGGACGCCGAGGCGCTCGGTGACGCGGCGGGTGACCGGCAGGGTGCCGACCGAGGAGCGCGAGACGAAGGCCAGCTGGATCGCGGGCCAGGCGCCCTTGAAGAAGTTGACCGGGTTCAGGCCGGCGGCGAACTTGAGCAGCAGCGAGTAGACGACGAACAGCACCAGCGCGCAGCCGACGTAGATGTCGAGGGTCAGCGTGGCGAAGGGCTTGAGCAGGTCCCAGCCGTACTTGGCGACGGACTTGCCGATCAGGCCGAGGGTGCCGAGCGGGGAGAGCCGGATGACCCACCACAGGGCGGTCTGGGTCAGCTCCAGGACGGACTCGCTGAGCTTGAGGACCGGCTCGGCCTTGCTGCCGAGCTTGATGATCGCCGCGCCGACCACGACCGCCATGAAGACGATCTGCAGGACGTTCACCTTGGCGAAGGCGTCGACGATGTTGGTCGGGAAGATCCCGGTCAGGAAGTCGATCCAGGAGCCCTTGGAGTCGAGCGCCTTGAGGCCGTCGGTCTTGAGGTTGGTGCCCTGGCCGGGGTTGGTCAGCAGGCCCAGGCCCAGGCCGACGGCCACCGCGATCAGCGAGGTGATCATGAACCAGAGCAGCGTGCGGGTGGCCAGGCGGGCCGCGTTGGTGACGTTGCGCAGGTTGGCGACGCTCACCACGATCGCGGTGAACACCAGCGGCGGGACGGCCAGCTTGAGCAGCTGGACGAAGATCTTGCCGATGGTCTCCAGGGTGGTGGCCAGCCAGGAGATGTCGGCGGCGCGGGCCAGGTAGCCCAGGCCGACGCCGAGCAGCAGGCCGCCGACGATCTGGACCCAGAACGGGGTCTTGCGGATTCTCGCGAGCACGGACGGCGACGGGGTCGCCTCGGGCGCTGTGGACATGACGGTGCGGCTCCGGGGGAGGGCGTTGCTGACGGTGGGGTGTGGCGGAGGAGGCGGCACGGCGCGCGGGCCGGGTGGGGAGGTCCCGGCCCCCGGTCAGGGGCGTGCCGCCGGGATACAGCTCGTGGCGCGACAACGGCGCGGGCTGTCCACAGCACCGGTCAGAGCGCACGGGCGGGCGGCGCCGGGCAGCGAGCCCTGGCCGTTCTTCCGCGATGCGTCTGAGGTGGTCATGGCCGACACATTAGCAGCAAAGGTTTGAGATGTTCAAAGTAGTTGTTTGAGGTTGGGGTGAGATCCGGACACGAACGAAGCTGACGCACCATCAGATCATCCTCACCGGCCCGATTGACCGCTGAGCGGTTATACGTATAACTTTGACGGCGTCCCCGCCCTCGCCTGCCCAGACCGGAGAAGACGCCGATGGGCTACCTCGCCCTGCTCCGCGCCCCCCACGTCAGCCGCCTGCTCCTCGGCACCCTGCTCGGCCGCCTGCCCGCCGGTATGACCGCCCTGGTGATCGCCCTCGCCCTGCGCGAGGCCGGCGCGCCGTACGGGCGGATCGGACTGGCCACCGCCGCCTACGCGATCTCCGCCGCCGTCGGCGGGCCGGTGCTCGGGCGGATCGTGGACCGCACCGGGCAGCCCCGCGTCCTGCTCGCCTCCGCCGTGCTCGCCGGCGGCGGGTACGCGCTGCTCGCCCTCGCCCCCGGCTCCGGGTTCGCCGCCCCGCTCGGCGCCGCGATCGCCGGGCTCGCCATGCCCCCGCTCGAACCCTGCCTGCGCTCGCTCTGGCCGGACGTGGTGGAGGAGGAGCAGCTCGACACCGCCTACGCCTTCGACTCCGCCTCCCAGCAGATCCTCTACGTGGCCGGCCCGCTGGCCGTCGCCGGGATCGCCGGCCTGTTCAGCCCGGTCGCCGCGCTCTGGATGGCCGCCGGACTGGGGCTGGCCGGCGCGCTGATCGTGGCCACCACCGCCCCGGCCCGGGCCTGGCGCGCCCCGGCCCGCGCACACTCCGCCGGGCTGCTCGGCCCGCTGCGCTCCCCCGGCCTGGTGCTGCTGCTGGTCGGACTGGCCGGGGCCGGCTGGGCCGTCGGCGCGCAGAACGTGCTGTTCATCGCCTACGCCGAGCACCACGCCGACGCCCTGCCCGGCGGCGCGGGCACCCTGCTGGCGCTGGCGGCGCTCGGCGGCCTGCTCGGCGCGCTCGCCTACGGCGCGGTGAAGTGGCGCAGCAGCACGGCCACCCGCACCTGGGTCATGGCGCTCGCGATGGCCGCGTCCTACCTGCCGCTGGTGCTGCTGCCCGGACCGTACCCGATGGCCGCGCTGGCCTTCCTCTCCGGGATCGGGCTGGCGCCGCTGCTGGCGGCGGCGTTCGTGCTGGTCGCCGAGCTGGCGCCGACCGGGACGGTGACCGAGGCGTTCGCCTGGCTGGTGACGCTGTTCGCGACGGGCAACTCGCTCGGCTACGCGGTGTCCGGCAACCTGGCCGAGGACTCGCTGCGGCCGGTGGCGCTGTGCGCGGCGGGCGGGATCGCCCTCGGCGCCCTGCTGCTGTTCGGCGCCCGTCGCTGGTTCCACCCGGTGCCGCCGACGCCGTCGGTGCAGCCGGTGCAGCCGGTGCCGGTGGGCTGAGGCCCCCCACAGACGACCGCGCCCACCGGGGTCTGGCCGGCGGGCGCGGTCTTTCGTTCTCCCCTACGACTACCTACTGCTTCTCCTACTACCTACTGCTTCGCGCCCCGCCCCGGCCCGCCGACCGCCGACGCGGTGGAGGAGCGCAGCACCAGCGAGGTGGCCAGCGGCGGGACGGGCGCCGCCCGCTCGCCGCGCAGCAGGCCCGCCAGCGCCGCCGCGCCGACCCGGCCCAGCTCCTCGCCGGGCAGGTCGACGGTGGTCAGCGGCGGGGCCAGCAGCGCGGCCACCGCGACGTTGTCCATGCCGACCACCGACAGGTCGGCCGGCACCCTCAGCCCCAGCTCGGCGGCGGCCTGGTACACCCCGGAGGCGACCACGTCGTCGTCGCAGATCACCGCGCGCGGGCGGTCCGGGCGCTCCAGCAGGCGGTGCGCCACGCTCCGCGCGGCCGGCTGGCCCTCGTTCAGACTCACGCCCAACTCCACGACCTCCAGGTCGAGTTCGGCGGCGACCTGCTCGAACGCGGCCTGCCGCACCCGGAACGTGTACGCGGAGTGGGTGGAGCGCAGCCGCCCGATCCGGCGGTGGCCGAGCCCGGCCAGGTGCTCGACGGCGGCGCGCATCCCGCCCGCCACGTCGAGTTCGACGGTCGGCCGGGCCCGGTCGGTGCCCGGGTCGGCGTCGAGGAAGACGGCGGGGGTGTCGGCGGGCAGCTCGCCGAGCTGGCTGTCGTCCGGGGAGCAGATCAGCAGGCCGTCGAAGCGGCTGGTGGTGGCGGCCTCGGCGAGGGTGGCGCTCCCCCAGCCGGAGCTGACCACGACCGCCAGGCCGTGCCGGCCGGCCTCCTCGTGGACGCCCTCCAGCACCCGGCCGAAGAACGGACCCAGGATGTTCGGCACCGCCAGCAGGATCATCCCGCTACGGCCGAGCCGCAGCTGCCGGCCGGCCGCCTGCGGGCGGTAGCCGAGGCTGCGGGCGGCCTCCCGGACCCGCTCCCGGGTGGCGTCGGAGACCCTGCGGCCGGCCTCGGCGCCGGAGAAGACCAGTGAGACGGTGGCTTGGGAGACCCCGGCGAGCCTGGCCACGTCCCGACCGGTGGGCCGACGCACCGGGGCCGGCCAGGTCCCGGCCTCCGCCTCGACGGGCGCCCCCTCGACGGGCGCCCCCTCGACGGGCGCCGCCTCGACGGGCGCCGCCTCGACGGCCGACCCGCGCAACGCGGACGGCCCGGACGGCGGGTCGGCCGGTCCGGGCTCGGAAGCTGCGGAAGCGGAAGCGGGGTCGGGGTCGGAAGCGGAGGCGTCCGAGGCGGCGGAGTCGGGCACGGCGGCTGCGGTCGCGGGTCCGGCCGGGGTCAGCTCTGCCGGACGGCGGCCGTCCGGGCCGCCTCGTCGACGGCGTCCTCCTCGGCGTTCTGCGCGGCGATCCGCTCGGCGGTGCGGCTGCGCAGGCCGGAGACCTTGGTGGTGATCTGGGCGGACATGTCGTCGCGCTGACGGCTCAGCAGCACGTAGCTGAGCGGCGCGGACGCGATCGCGGCCAGCAGGAACAGGAAGATCACGCCGGCCTGGCCGCTGACCGGGATGATCTTGAAGTGCCCGAGCAGCAGGGCGACCAGCAGGCAGCCGAGGAAGATGCTGACCCGCAGGGAGGTGTAGCGGAGCGTGGCGTGCGACTTCTCCTGGCCGGTGCTGCTCACGGGACACATCCTTTTCACTGGTCTGGCTTTTCACTGGTCTGGGCGGGGGCCGGTCTCCCAGTGAAGCATGCCTGACGGGCGGCGAGGGGAAGGGGGCGCCCGTCCCCCGCCCGCCGCCGCCCGACCGGACCCGCCGCTCAGCGCAGGTCGAGCCAGAGGGTGATGTCGTCGCGATCGTCCCCGGGGGCGACCCGGATCGCGGCCGGCACCCGGCCGACCTCCCGGTAGCCGCAGCGGGTGTAGAAGCGCTCCAGGCCCTGGCCGCCGCGCGCGGTCAGCCGCAGGCTCTCCAGGCCCCACTCCCGGGCTATCCGCTCGGCCTCGGCGAGCAGCCGGGCACCGTAGCCGCGGCCCTGGCAGTCGGGGTGCACCCTGACCCGCTTGAGCATCCGCCAGTGCTCCATCAGGTCGAAGCGCATCGACTCGAAGAAGAGGACACCGACCAGCCGGCCGGTGTCACTCTCGTGGGCGACCAGCAGCCGGTCCGGGCCGTCCGGCTCGACCCCGGCGAACTGGTGGTCGGCGGTGTCCCAGACCTCGTCCTCCGTCACCGGCGCCACGAAGCCGACCGCGCCGCCGGCGTTGGTGACGTCGGCCCACAGTCGGACGACGGCGGTGCGCAGGTCCGGGTCGAGCTTCGGGTCCAGGGTGAAGGTGAGCGCCATGGTCGCGGAGCCTAGCCGTCCGGTCCGACAGGCCCCCGGCCCGCCCTACGAGAGGGCCGGGACGGAGCGGTCCGGCCGGCTGGTGCGCAGCGCCAGGCAGAGCCCGACGGCGACCACGCACAGGGCGCCGGCGCCGTACCAGGTGAGGTCGTAGTTCCCGAGCGCGTCGCGGGCCAGGCCCGCCAGCCCGGCGACGACGGCCGCGCCGATCTGGTGGCTGGCCAGCACCCAGCCGAAGACGATCGGGGCGTCCCCGCCGAAGTGCCGGCGGCACAGCGCGACGGTCGGCGGCACGGTGGCCACCCAGTCCAGGCCGTAGAAGATGACGAAGGCCAGGATCGGCGGTTGCAGCGAGCCGGCCAGCAGCTGCGGCAGCAGGAGCAGCGAGATCCCGCGCAGCCCGTAGTAGGTGACCAGCAGGATCCGGGAGTCGACCCGGTCGGTGAGCCAGCCGCTGAAGATGGTGCCGACCACGTCGAAGACGCCGATCATGGCGAGCAGGCCGGCCGCGGTGGTCACCGGCATGCCGTGGTCGTGGGCGGCCGGGATGAAGTGGGTGCCGACCAGGCCGGCGGTGGTGGCGCCGCAGATCGCGAAGGAGCCGGACAGCAGCCAGAACGCCCGGCTCCGGGCGGCGTCCCGCAGCACCCGCAGCGAGCGGGTCAGGGCGCGGCCGTCGGCGGCGGGCGCCGGGGGCTCCTCGGTCGCCCCGTACGGGAGCAGGCCGAGGTCGGCGGGCCGCTCGCGCATCAGCAGCAGGACGGGGACGGCGACCGCGCTGGCCGCGAGCGAGACCACGATCACCGCCGAGCGCCAGCCGTGGTGCTCGACCAGCCAGGCGCCGACCGGCAGGAACACCAGGTTTCCCGCCGCCCCGGCGGCGGTCAGCACGCCGGTGACCAGGCCCTGGCGGGCCTGGAACCAGCGGCCGGTGATGGTGGTGGCGAAGGCGCCGGCCATCGAGCCGCTGCCCAGGCCCACCAGCACGCCCCAGCAGAGCACCAGTTGCCAGGGCTCGCGCATCAGCATGGTGAGCCCGGAGCCGACCGAGATGGTCAGCAGCGCGCAGACCACCACCAGGCGCACGCCGAAACGGTCCATCAGGGCGGCGGCGAAGGGGGCGGTGAGGCCGTAGAGGGTCAGGTTGACGGAGGTGGCGCTGGATATCGTCCCGAGCGACCAGCCGAACTCGTTGTGCAGGGCGTCCATCATCAGGCTGGGCGTGGACCGGAAGCCGGCCGAGCCGAGCAGGACCAGCAGCGAGACACCGGCCACCACCCAGGCGTAGTGCACCCGGAAGCGGGTCGGACGGGCGGGGCGGACGGGTCCTTCGGGGGCGGGCGCGGGGGCGGGGGCGGGGGCGTTGCGTTCGGTCACGCGGACGAGTGTCCCGAAGCGGCGCGGCCGCGACGAGTGGCCTGAATGACAGCTTTCGCAAGAATCGGGCCACGGTCCCGGCGTACCCTGGCCCGAACCGGCCGGACTGGCCCGAACCGACCGACCCGACCGACCGAACCGACCGGCCGACCCGACCCAACCGGCCCGGGCGGCCGCACCACCGAAGGGGAACGGCATGGCCCACCTGGTCGCGGTACTCGCCCTCGACGGCGTGATCGCCTTCGAACTCGGCATCCCCGCCCGCATCTTCGGCGGCGCCAAGGACCCGGCCGGGCGGCCGCTCTACGAGGTCGCCACCTGCACGCTGGACGGCCGGCCGATCGCCACCAGCGCGGACTTCCGGATCAGCGTCGACCACGGGCCCGAACTGCTGGAGCGGGCCGACACGGTGGTGATCCCGGCCTCCGCCGACGCGAGCACGGCCACCGTCGACGCCGCCTTCACCCCCGAACTGGCCGCCGCCCTGGGCCGGATCCGGCCCGGCACCCGGCTGATGTCGATCTGCACCGGGTCCTTCCTGCTGGCCGCCGCCGGACTGCTGGACGGCCGCCCGGCCACCACCCACTGGCGCTACACCCGGCGCTTCGCCGAGCTGTACCCGAAGGTGCGGCTGGACCCGGACGTGCTCTACACCGACGACGGCGACGTCCTCACCTCCGGCGGGGTGGCCGCCGGGGTGGACCTGTGCCTGCACGTGGTCCGCCGCGACCACGGCAGCGCGGTGGCCAACGCGGTGGCCCGCAACTGCCTGGTGCCGCCGTGGCGCGAGGGTGGCCAGAAGCAGTACGTGGAGGCCCCGAGCCCGGTGGACTCCACCGGCCAGGGCACCGCCGCCGTCCGCGCCTGGGCGCTGGAACACCTGGACCAGCCGCTGGCGCTGAGCCGGCTCGCCGACCGGGCGGGCATGAGCCTGCGGACCTTCACCCGGCGCTTCCGCGAGGAGACCGGCGCCAGCCCCGGGCAGTGGCTCACCGTGCAGCGCACCGAGCGGGCCCGGCAGCTGCTGGAGCGCACGGACCTGACGATCGACCAGGTCGCCCGGGAGTCCGGTTTCGGCACCGCCGCCTCGCTCCGGCTGCAACTGCGCGGCCGGCTGGACGTCGCCCCGAGCGCCTACCGGCGAACCTTCCGCGCCGTCCCCGGGTGACCCCGGGCGGCTTCAGGTGCCCTGGACGGCTCTCGGCCGAGTGGCCGGAAAGCGCCGCCGGACGACGGCGGATCGGACGGTGGCCGGCCGCGTGCACCCCGAGCACGGCGCGGCCGACCACCATCCAATCGCGACGCGCGGGCCCTGAACCCGCGCCGCACCCTCCGCACTCGCCAAGGAGCGCCCGCGACCGGCGGTCCACGGCCCCCCTGCTGGCGTGGTCCCCCTGGACAACAGCACCGCGGCGGCGTTCGGGCGTCCCCTCGGCGTCCCCTCACTGACGGAGAGCCGCACCCAAGCGTGATCAGTCGGATACGTCACGTCAATGGGTAGTCCGAAATTCGGAATGGTTGCGTCAACTTTCGGCCGGTGATCTCCGCCAGTGATCTCCGCCGACGATCACCGGCGGGAACGGCAGCGAACCGAGCAGGCCCCGGGCTGCCGCTGCCGCTACTGCGCCAACGCCGCCCAGTCCACGCCCGCCAGCGGGTCCGCCGGCCGGGCGTCCGCGCCGATCTCGCACCACACCCGCTTGCCCGAGCCGTCCGGGAACCAGCCCCAGCGCTCGCAGAGCAGCTCGACCAGCTCCAGGCCGCGCCCGTTGGTGGCGTTCTCGTCCGCCCCGGCGTGCCGTGGGGCCGGAGCCGTCCGGCTGGCGTCGGCGACCTCCACCCGCAGCGGACCGGCCGGCTCGCCGCCCGCCTGGTCCTCCTCCACCGGCAGGCAGAGCCGCAGCACCGCCGGACACCCGGTGTGCACCACGGCGTTGGTCACCAACTCGGAGACCACCAGCACCACCGTCTCGGCGACCGGCGCGTCCGGGTCCACCCCATGGTTCAGCAGCCGCGAGCGCACCCACCGACGGGCCCGGCCGACCTCGGCCGGGTCCGCCTGCACCGCCAGCTGTACCTGAAGAACCTGCACCGCTCCACCACCCGCACTCGCAGTTCGGCCATCGTCCCGATCGGGCCGGATCGTCCAGCCGGCGAACCCTCGCACATCGCCCGGTGCCACCCGGGCCCTCGGCCGGGCTCCCGCCCGGCGCTCACCCGAGCTGTCCCGTCCGGGCCAACTCGTCCGTCGCGCACTGGCCGCGACTCGATTACGCCTCAGGATGAGTGGGCGGACGGACCTCGGCAAGCGCTTCGGGCATATTCCAGCGATCGGGGGACAGCGCAGTGCATACTGTCCCGTTCACTCTCGCGAGCCTCGTACCGGCACTCGTCCGGCCCGGGCCGACCCGCCGGTCCCGCAGTGGCGAACCTACCTCCGGACGCCCCGCGCACCCGGCCCGCCACTCGCGAACCACCCGTGCGACATATGTCCAACGGCCTTCGAACAGCGGCCTCCACGGACCGCCCCGCGCACGGGCCACCGGTACGAGCGACGACCGGGCACTGAGCCGGGCGCCGGGCCGGGTGACGATCCGGATGGCGGCCCGGGTGACGATCCGCAGGCCCGGGTTCCGTTCTTCGGGGAATGCTCCCGCCGCCGACCGGCCGCAAGATACCGTTGGGTACGCCAGCGAAACCCGGGCAGGAGGGTGGTTCCCGATGGCCACCCCCGACCGCGCGCCGCGCTGGGACGAGCAGCTCCAACGCCGCCTCGCCCGCGGCGAGGAGACCGCGCTCGGCGAGATCTACGACCAGCTCGCGCCGATGGTGCACGGACTGGCCGGGCGGATACTCGCCGACCAGGCCGCCGCCGCCCAGCTCACCCGGGAGATATTCGCCCACGTCTGGGAGCACCCCGAGGACTTCGACCCCGCCCAGGGCTCGCTGCGCTCCTGGCTCGGCGCGCTCACCCACCGCCGCGCGGTCGACCGGCTGCGGGCGCGGCGGGCCGCCGAGCGGGTACCGGGCGGCCCGGGCAGCGGACTTGACGGCCCGGGCGGCGGCGAGGGCGCGGCCGAGGCGGAGATCCGCGCCGTGGCCACCGCCGCGCGCATGCAGTACGTGGTGGACTCCCTGCCCCAATCCCTGCGTGAGACCATCGCGGTGACGTACTACGACGGCCGCACCTACCAGGAGACGGCCCGGCTGCTCGGCATCAGCGAGCAGGCCGCCAAGCAGCGGATGCGGCTCGGCCTGGAACTGCTGGCCACCGAACTGGCCGAGGAGCGCGCCCGCCACGACGAGCGGCACGGCCGCGAGGACGACCGGGCCGACGACCGGGACCACCGGGACGACGCGGGCGACAGGGACGACGGGGACAGGGGCGCATGAGCGAGCGGAGCGAGCCCACCACCGAGGAGCGCCACGACGCCCTGCGCTCGCTGCTCGGCGCCTGGGCCCTCGGCGCCTGCCCGAGCCGTGACGCCGCCGAGCTGGAGCAGCACCTGCGCACCTGCCCGGAGTGCGCCGAGGAGGCCGCCCGGCTGCGTGAGGCGGCGGGGTGGCTCGCCCTGGACGAGCCGCTCGACCAGCCCAACTCGCTGCGCCAGCAGGTGCTCGACTGGTGCCTGGCCCGCCGCCCGGCCGAACTGCCCGTCCCCGCCTGGGGCATGCCGTACACCGCGGAGACGGCCAAGCTCGACGCGCTGCTGCGCGACCTCGGCCCGGAGGAGTGGCAGGAGGTGGCCGACCTGCCGTGGCACGGCGGCACCGGGCGGCTGCGTCCGGCCGAGGTGCTGTGCCATCTCGCCGCCGTGGACGGCTATCTGGCGCTCGCCCTCGGCCTGCCCGACCCGGTGCCGGCCGGCCCGGGCGCCACGCCGGCCCCGGCCGCCCGGCGGGTGCCGCCGCAGGAGCCGCCCGCGCGGCTGCCGGCGCCCCTGCTCCTGCCCCGGGTCCCGCTGCAGGGCGGGCCGTACGCCGGGATCGCCGAGCGCACCGCCCGGCTGGTCGCCGACCGGGCCGGCCTCCCGCCGCAGTCGGTGCGGGAGCGGTGGCGGCGGCAGACCCACGACCTGGTGCGCACCGCCGCGCTCGCCCCGCGGGGCAACACCCCCGTCGACTACGGCTTCGCCGTGCTGCCGCTGCGCGACGCCTTCGTGGACCGCGCCTTCGAGTGCTACGTGCACGGCGAGGACGTGGCCCGCGCGGTCGCCTACCCGTACGACCCGCCGGCGCCCCAGCACCTGCGGCAGATGGTGGACCTGGCGGTCCGGATGGTCCCGCGGGCACTGGCCGACCTGCGTGCCGCCCGCGCCACCCGTCCCGAGCCCGCCGGGGCGCCGGACCTCCCGCCCGTGGCGGGCCAGGGCCAAGGCCGGGGCCGGCGGCTGCGGCTGGTGATCGACGGCCCGGCGGCCGGCGAGTGGCTGATACCGCTGGACGGGCCGGAGTCGGGGCCGTCCGGCGGCGAGCCGGTGGCCTCGATGGTGCTGGACGGCCTGGAGCTCTGCCAGTTGGCCGCCGCGCACCGCGATCCGGACCGGCTGCCGGTCGGCGAGCACGGCGACCGGGCCGCGATCCGCGAGGTGCTGCACGCCCTGCCGCTGCTGTCGCGGCCGTAAACGGCCACAGCCGCTCCGACCACGCCGACCGCTCTACGCGAAGACCACCGTGCGGGTGCCGTTCAGCAGCACCCGGTGCTCGCTGTGCCACTTCACCGCACGGGCCAGCGCCTGGCACTCGACGTCCCGGCCGAGCGCGACCAGCTGGTCCGGGGTGACGTCGTGGGTCACCCGGGCCACCTCCTGCTCGATGATCGGGCCCTCGTCGAGGTCGGCGGTGACGTAGTGCGCGGTGGCGCCGATCAGCTTCACGCCCCGGGCGTGCGCCTGGTGGTAGGGCTTGGCGCCCTTGAAGCTCGGCAGGAAGGAGTGGTGGATGTTGATCACCCGGCCGGACAGCGCGGTGCACAGCTGGTCCGAGAGCACCTGCATGTAGCGGGCCAGCACGACCAGTTCGACGTCCTCCTTGGCGACCAGGTCCAGCAGCTGCTGCTCGGCGTCGGCCTTGGTGTCCCGGGTGACCGGGATGTGGTGGAACGGGACGCCGTAGCTCTCGGTCAGGTCGCGCAGGTCGGTGTGGTTGGACACCACCGCGGCGATCTCCACCGGCAGGGCGCCGATCCGGGTGCGGTAGAGCAGGTCGTTCAGGCAGTGTCCGAACTTGCTGACCATGAGGACGATCCGCATCCGCTGCTCGGTCGGGTGGATCTGCCAGTCCATCCCGAACGAGGCCCCGATCGCCGCGAAGCTGGCCCGCAGCTTGTCGGCGGTGACCGGCTCGGCGGCGGAGAAGTGCACCCGCATGAAGAACAGCCCGCTGTCCCCGTCGCCGAACTGTTGGCTGTCGATGATGTTGCAGCCGGTCATGAAGAGGTAGCTGGAGACGGCGTGGACGATGCCCTGCTTGTCGGGGCAGGACAGCGTGAGGACGTACTGGGCGCTGGCCGGCTGCTGGTCCACTGGGGGTATCCCGTCCTGAGGTCGTGGCGTTCGTGGGTGGTCCAGCGTGTCACATCCTGGACAGTCGCCGCCCCGCTGCCCGTACTGCGGGACGGCACTGCTCAGCGGCCCGACCGAAAGCCCGACCAGGCACCCGGCCGGCGGCCCCGCCGTGGACCCGGACTCAGACCCGGGCTCAGACCCGGGTGAGGATGCGCAGCACGTCCAGCGACTTGGGCGCCGCGTCCGGGTCGTCCCCGTCGTTCACCGCCAGCGCGACGTGCGCCTCGCGCGCGGCCCGGACCGCCTCCGGCCAGCCGGGGTGGCCGAAGTAGGCGGAGGCGTGGGCGTCCGCGCCGACCTCGTGCAGCAGCTGGACCACGCGCAGCACCGCGACGTCGACCAGGGCGGCCTCGGCGGAGTCGCGGAAGATCGTGCCCACGTACTTCTCGGCCGACCAGTGGTCCAGCCAGGTGTCCTCGACCAGTCGGTAGACGGCGTCGGTCACGTCGCCGTACCCCTCCCGGCCGTTCAGCCAGGTCTCCTGCTGGAAACCGGGGTCGGACAACATGTGCAGCGCCGAGCGCAGTCGGGCTCGCCAGCGCCACCAGGGCAGGTCGTTGAGCGGCATGCCGTTCATCGTGCTGGAGCGGTGGCCCGGACGAGAAGTGTTTCGGGCAGACCGATGCGAAGAATCTGTGCTGGCGGACATGGAGAACGATCGTACGTTCCCTGTCCGTTCGTACTCCACTCCCGATCTACACGCGTGCCCCGCCGGATTTCAGCTCCCGTTATCCGACCGTTCGCACTTCGGCCCTCTCGGCGTGTGGCGCCGGGGCTTGGCTTGCTCCGGTGCGCCGGATGGCGCCCCAGAGAGGGAAGGCCGATGACCAGCCGAAGGGACCCGTTCCAACCCCGGCACCAGTTCGCGCGGCGCCGCCGCCGCCCGATCGCCGCAGCCGCCACCGCCGCGGCCCTGCTCCCCACCCTCTTCTCGGCCTCCGCGTGCGGCGGACCGGCCGATGCCTCCACCAACGGCGGCGACCTCACCGTGATGACCTGGTCCCCGTCCGGCACCGGCTCCGCCGACCGGCCCGGCATGACCGCGCTCGCCGAGGCGATCGGCCGGGACGTCAACCTCAAGGGCGGGCTGAACGGCCGCCGGCTGCAGGTGCTCACCTGCAACGAGCACAACACCTCCGAAGGCGCCAAGGCCTGCGCCCAGCGGGCGGTGGACGCCAAGGTGGTCGCCGTGATCGGCTCCTACAGCCAGTACGGCTTCGACTTCATGCCCGTCCTGGAGCGCGCCGGCATCCCCCTGATCGGCGGCTACGGGCTCTCCCAGCCCGAGTTCAGCAGCCCGCTCTCGTACCCGGTGGACGGCGGCATGCCCGCGCTGATCGGCGGCAGCGGCCGTCAGCTGGTCGAGGCCGGCTGCAAGGCCGTCGCGCTGGTCCGCCCGGACACCCCGTCCGGCGACAACCTGCTCGGCTACCTGGCCAACGCGCTCAAGCCGGCCGGCATCAAGCTGCTCGACGTCAAGGCGCCCGAGCAGTCCACCGACTACACGGCGGTGGCCCGCAAGGCGATCGGCAAGGACGAACCGGCGAACTGCGTCACCAGCGCCCTCGCCGCCGAGCCGACCGGCAACCTGCTGGACTCCTACCGCCGGCTGAACCCGAGGAACACCCGGTTCGCCTCGGTGATCGGCAGCGTGCAGCAGTCGGTGGTCGACTCCACCGGCGGCGACTCCGGCCCGCTGGCCGGCACCTACGTCACCAGCTGGTACCCGCCGGAGTCGGCGAAGGTCTGGGACGGGCTGCGCGCGGTGGTGCGCGCCGACGCCACCGGCGGCCACACCATCGACGTCTCCGATCCCGGCGTGCAGACCACCTGGGTCGCGTACGAGGTGTTCCGGCTGGTCGCCGAGAAGGTCGCGGCGTCCGGCCGGCAGGTCACCGAGAAGACCGTCACCGGGCTGCTGGACAGCGGCGAGGGCATCGACGTCGGGCTCACCCCGCCGCTGAACTGGGGCACCCCCAACATGCTGCCCAGCACCGAGTCACCGCGGCTGGTGAACACCTGGGTCACCTACCAGGTGGTCAAGGGCGGCCGGATGACCCTGCAGCAGCCGGGCTTCGTGGACATCCGCTGGGTGCTCACCGGGGGCCGCCCACCGGCGTGACGCCCGGACGACGCAGAACGGACGACGAAGGACCAATGACGAAGGACGGACGACGAAGGGGCGGGCCGGCGGGCCCGTTCCCTCGTCCGTCCGTTCGTCCGTCCTACAGGTCGCCGTCGCTGCGGCTGGGCAGGCCGGTCTGGGTGGCGATCGCGTTCCACAGGGTCGAGGCCTGCTTCTTCGCGGTGGTCGCCGCGCCGCTGGCCTGGACGGCGTTCTTGTAGTGCTGGTTGTCCAGCTTCTTGGGGTCGCAGGCGCCCTGCGAGTCCCCGGCCCAGGCCGCGTACTCGTCGTCGGCCTGCGCGGAGGCGGTCCACGCCGCGTTGAGCTGTTCGACCAGCTGCTGGCCGCCGGGCAGCTTGTCCGCCTTCAGCTGGCCGAGCTTGGTTTGGAGTTCGCGCCGCTTGCCGGCCGCGCCGGTGAGCGCCTGCTGCGACTCGGGCAGCTTGTCGCACTTCTGCACCGAGGCGACCGCGCCGACCACCGCCGAGCGGCTGTCGCTCGCGGTGCCGAGCAGGTCCGACAGCGGCTGCGCCTGGGCCTTGACCGCCGGGTCGACGGTGGTGCCCGAGCTGCTCGCGCTCGCCGTGCCGGGGGTGGCGCTGCCGGTGGCGGCCACCGGCAGGGTCTTCTTGGCGTCGGCGGCGGGGGTGGTTTCGTCCCCGTTCACCAGGACGGCGACCAGGATGCCGGCCGCCGCGAAGCCGGCCACCACCCCGCCGATGATCAGCTTGTTGGACGGGCGGCCGCCACGGGCGGCCGGAGCCTGCGCGCCCGCCTGGGTGGCGTCGAAGCCCTGCCCGTGGTCCTGGCCGTAGCCCTGCCCCTGCCCGTGGTCCTGGGCGTAGCCCTGGCCGTAGTTCTGCCCGTAGTCCTGACCGGGGTAGGCCGGCACCGGCTGCGGCTGCCCGGCCTGCGAGTAGCCCTGGTAGCCGCCCGGGCCGGGCTGCTGCGGGTAGCCGGCCTGGGACTGGCCCGTGGGGTAGCCGCCCGCGTGCGGGTCCGCGCCCGGGTAGGGCGGGAGGTGCTGCGTCTCCGGCGCCGGCTCGTGCTGCGGGGCGCCGTAACCGGGCTGCGGAGCGCCGGCCCACGGGGCGGGCTGGGCCGGCATGGCCTGGGTCGGCCGCGCATGCCCGCCCTCGCCGAGGTACTCCGGCTGCCCGGACGGCTGCCCCACCGGCGGCACGCCCGTCTGCCCCTGCGGGTGGCCCTGGGGATGACCCTGCGGCTGGCCCGGCACGCCGCCCTGGGTCTGGCCGGGCTCGGGGCGGAACAGGTCGTCCAGGTTGAAGTCACCCGAGTTGGGGTACGAGCGGCGCTGGCTCAACGCGATTCCTCACCTGTGCACGACCGCGCGCTGACGGCGGACCACATCTCGTCGGTTCTTGGGGGCATCACAGTTCCTTGGACGTCGCGCCCACGCTACCGGTTCGCCGAACCGGGTGGCCACGCGGGCGGGACATCCCTCACGCTCCCCTCACCCCGCCCGCCGGGGCCCGGGGCCTTGGACGGGCCCTGGTGCCCCGGGCAGGGCCTAGGCAGCCTCCGCATCCGCCCTGGCGTGGAACTCGCGGACCACCCGCTGCTCCCGGTACGGCTCCAGCCGGCGCCGGAACTCGTCCAGGTACTCCACGCCCCGGTTGGACCGCAGCCCACTCAGCAGCCGGACCGCCTGCGCGCCCGTCTCACAGGCGCGTTCGAGGTCCCGCTGCTGCAACTGGGCGGTGGCGAGCAGGACGAGGTCCACCGCGCGGCGGCGGACCCGGGTCGGCGGGTGCAGGTCGAGCGCCCGGCGGGCGTAGTGCTCAGCCTGGCCGGCCTGCTCCAAGTCCCGGTGACAGTGGGCCAGTTCGTCCGACAGATAGGCGTCGTCGAAGTGGGCGATCCAGTCCGGGTCGTCCTCCGGGCGGCGCTTCTCCATCATCTCCAGCGCCTTGGCCGACACCGCCTCGCAGGAGCGGGCGTCCCCCAGCAGGGCGTGGCCGCGGGCCTCGGCGGCGTAGAACATCGCCATCGCCGTCGGGGTGGCGACCGTCCGGGCGCCCTCCTGCGCGGCGCGGGCGAGCTGGGCGATCTCCCGCGGGTTGCCGAGCGTCGCCGCCAGGTGGCTCATCGACGCCGCCAGCACGTAGCCGCCGTAGCCGCGGTCGTCGGCCGCCTGGGCGAGCCGGAGCGCCTGGATGTAGTAGCGCTGGGCCAGGCCGGGCTGGCCGGTGTCCACCGCCATGTATCCGGCCAGTTCAGTCAACCGGGCCACTGCGGCGAAGAGTTGGCGCCCGGTCTCGTCCCGGTACGCCCCGCCGAGCAGGCTGGAGACCACCGAGTTGAGGTAGTGCACGACCACCGGGCGCACGTGACCGCTGCCGAAGCGGTGGTCCAGGTCGACCAGCATCGCGGTGGTGGCCTTGATCGCGGCCACGTCGGTCGGGCCGACCCGGGGGCCGCCGGTGCGGGCCACCACCGGGTCGGGCGGGGTGATCAGCCAGTCCCGGCTGGGTTCCACCAGCGCGGAGGCGGCGACCGTGGCCCCGGTCAGGAAGTCCCGTCGGCCGACGTCGCTGCGCCAGAGCTCGCAGACCTGCTCCAGGGCGGCGTTCAGGGTCGGCGCGAACTGGAGCCCGATGCCGGAGCTGAGGTTCTTGCCGTCGGCCATGCCGATCTCCTCGACCGACACGCTGCGGCCGAGCTTGCGGCCGAGGGCCTCGGCGATCACGGCCGGCGCCTGCCCGCGCGGCTGCTGCCCGCGCAGCCAGCGGGCGACGGAGGTCTTGTCGTACCGCAGGTCCAGACCGTGCTCGGCGCCGCAGAGGTTGACCCTCCGGGCCAGGCCGGCGTTGGAGCAGCTGGCCTCCTGGATCAGTTGCTGCAGACGCTCGTTGGGCTGTCGTGCGACGAGTGGTCTTGCGGCCATTGGGTTTCGCCTCCCCACACCCTCCGGTCCCGGCCGGCGGGCGACGATTCTGCTGATCTGTTGCCGACTGTCCGACCGTCCAAGGAATCTGACACCAGGTTAGCGATCAGCAACGCCAGCGGGATACCCACGGTGACGATCCGCACCCCCCACGCGCCCTGGGAAATGCTCCTGTGCGCCCCCACTGCGCCTGCCCCCGCCCGCCTCAACTCGGTCGAGTAACCGGTTCGAGTGACATTGCCGGTATGCGCCCAACCGGCTTGCGCCGGGCCGTAACCAGCCTCACACACGGTAGTTGAGCTTCGCGTGGAAGACATCCCCGACTCCCCCGACCAGGGCAAGAACGCCGCACTGCCCCCGCTGCTCATCGAAGCCGTCGGCTACGCCGAGAACCGCCACTGGGAGGTCGCTCCCGGCGCCTGGCTGATCGACGGCGACGGGCCCGCCCGCTGCTCCTGCGGCGACCGGCGCTGCCTGCTGCCGGGGGCCCACCCGCTCGACGCGGACTGGGCCCGCAAGGCGAGCGCCGGGCCGGGGGCGGTACGGCGCTGGTGGACCGAGCGGCCGCAGGCCTCGATCCTGCTGCCCACCGGCCGGTCCTTCGACGTCCTGGACGTCCCGGAGACGGCCGGATGCCTGGCACTGGCGCGGATGGAGCGGATGGACCTCCAGCTGGGCCCGGTCGCGGTGCTGCCCGCCTCGCCCGGCCGGATCGGCCGGCGGCTGCACTTCCTGGTGCTGCCCGGGGTCGCGGCCAAGCTGCCGGAGATGCTCCGCAAGCTCGGCTGGCCGCCCGGCCGGCTGGACCTGGTGGCCCGCGGCGAAGGGGACTGGACGGTCGCCCCGCCGTCCCGGATCGGCGGCACCGGCTACGCCCAGTGGGCCCGCTCCCCCTCGGCGCTCAACCGCTGGCTGCCCGACGCCGCCGAGCTGATCAGCCCGCTCGCCTACGCCTGCGGGCGCGAGGCGCCCGCGGCCGCCCACCCCCAGCCCGCCCAGCCGGCGGCAGCGGTGCGCTGAACGGGCGCAGCAACGATTCACCACCCCGGTTAACCGCTCCGGTTCACCAACCCGGTTCACCGCCTCGATTCACCGCCCCGTGAACGGCCGCCCTCCGCCTATCGGGTGAGGGCGCGCAACGCGCGACACCCCGCGCACAGCTGACGGGCCTTGTCTCCCACCGGAGGCGGGGCCCGTCACACGCATGTGCGGATAAGGCCTCCGTGTACCCGCTGATCATGGACGAAAGCCCCCCGGACGAGTGACAACGCTCAAGGATTGCCATGATCGGCCGAGGGGAGGAATTGCGGTGCGAGGGGACGCCGGAGGGAGCGCTCGGACGGGGAAGCCGGGCGAGGCGGTGGAGGGGCCGGGAGGGAACGGAGGGGATGGAGGGGACGGGAGGGACGGAGGGGACAGGGAGGGAACGGGGAGGCGAAAGGGCCCGCTGCACGGGGAGCAGCGGGCCCTTCGCATCGTTCCTGGAAGCGCGTTCCCCGGGCCCGGAAGCGTTCCGGGCCCGGGGGGCGCGTTCCTCAGGCCTGGGCGACGAAGACGTGCTGGGCGATGTCCTTGCCCAGCTCCGCCGCGTTCTCCCCGGTGCCGACCAGCACGCCGCCGACGCCGGCGCTGACCCGCACGGTGGAGCCCGGCCGGATCCCGGCCCGGCGCAGCGTGCGCATCAGCTCGCCGTCGGTCTGGATCGGCTCGCCGATCCGGCGGACCACCACGCTGGCACCGCCGTCGCCCGGCTTGACGGTGTCCAGCGGGACGAGCGCGGCGTCGAAGCCCTCGCCCTCGGCCTTGGCGTCGCCCAGCTCGTCCAGGCCCGGGATCGGGTTGCCGTACGGGGACTGGGTCGGGTGGCCGAGCATGGCGAGCACCTTACGCTCGACCGTCTCGCTCATCACGTGCTCCCAGCGGCAGGCCTCCTCGTGGACCTGCTCCCACTCCAGGCCGATCACGTCGACGAGCAGGCACTCGGCGATGCGGTGCTTGCGCATGACGCGTACGGCGAGCCGGCGCCCGTCATCGGTCAGTTCGAGGTGGCGGTCTCCCGCGACCTGCAACAACCCGTCGCGCTCCATCCGGCCGACCGTCTGGCTGACCGTCGGGCCGCTCTGCTCCAGTCGCTCGGCGATCCGGGCGCGCATCGGGACGATGCCTTCCTCCTCCAGCTCCAGGATGGTGCGAAGGTACATCTCAGTGGTGTCGATCAGCCCAGACATCGCCGCTGGCTCCGTTCCTCGGTGTCCTCACCGCCAATTCTGACGTACTGCACCGACAACCGGGCCCGCGCAAGGGCCCCGGGTCCCGGTTTTCGTTCCTGTTGACAGCGGTGCCGCCGGGGCGCCACGGTGCTCGCCGTAGCTTTCTCCACTGGCGGCCCGGACCCTCCCGGCCCGCCCCACCCGGCCGGCGCCCCCACCGGCAGAGAGCGAAGGCAACAGATGAACGACCTGGTCGGCCGGTACTTCGACGCCGCGATCGCCCATCTCCAGCGGGTCCGGGAGGAGGAGGCCGACGCCATCGAGGCCGCCGCGGCGTTGCTCGCCGAGGCGATCGCCGAGGGCCGCCGGGTGTTCACCTTCGGTGCCGGGCACTCCGCGCTGCCGGCCCAGGACGTGGTCTACCGGGCCGGCGGGCTGGTCCCGATGAACCTGCTGAACGTCCCCGGGATGGCGGGGGTGACGGTGATGCCCGCGCCGCTGTCCAGCGCGCTGGAGCGGGTGTCCGGCCTGGCCACCACCACCCTGGACCTGACCCCGGCCGCCTCCGGCGACCTGCTGTTCGTGATCTCGCTGTCCGGCCGCCAGGTGATGCCGGTCGAGCTGGCCCGGTACGCCCGGGACCGCGGCCTGAAGGTGATCGGCGTGACGTCGCTGGCGTACCCGGGCGAGGTGCCCCCGGCGCACCCGTCCGGCACGTACCTGAAGGACAACTGCGACGTGGTGCTGGACAGCAAGATCGCGGTCGGGGACGGCGAGCTGACCCACCCGGCCGCCGAGACCACCTTCGGCCCGGTCTCCACCATCGTGACCAGCGCGCTCATGCAGGCCGTGGTCGCCTCGGCGGTCGGCCGGCTGGCCGACGCGGCGGCCGACGGCACCACCGCGGCCCCGCCGCTGTTCCGCTCCGGCAACGTCCCCGGCGGCACCGAGTGGAACGCCAAGCAGATGGCCGACAACGCCGACCGGATCCTCTACACCTACTGACGCCCACCGGTCGCGCCCGCGGGTGCCGCCTCTCCACGCAGGGTGTCCGCCCGCCCACCGAACGTACCCGGGCCGGACAATCCACCGGGGCATCCCGGCCATTGCGGGCGGCCCGGGGGTGGGCCAGGCGTACCGGGAAGCCGCCCGGGGCAGGAGAGCGGTGCGACCGGAGCGACGGGTGGGGGCCGAACATGGCGTCTGGGGCGGGACGGACGGGGTGGATGCGCGAGCGGGAGCTGCTGCCCGGGTTCTTCTGGGCCGCCGACGCGGCCTCGCTACGCGGCCAGCGGCGTTCGGTGCTGCTCTCCGCCTGGGAGCTGCTCCTGCTGGTGGTCGCCGCCGCGACCGGCTCGGCCGACGGCGAGCCGTGGGCCTGGCCGGCGGCCGCCGCCTACCTCGGCGCGATCGTCCTCGCGGTGGTGATCAGCCGGCAGAACCCGCAGGGGCTCTGGTACGAGGGCCGGGCCGCCGCCGAGTCGGTCAAGACGCTGGCCTGGAAGTTCGCCGTCCGGGCGGACGCCTACCAGCCGCCGCCGCACACCCTGCCGGACGCGGAGGGCCTGTACCGCGTCCAGCTCGGCGGGGTGCTGGGCGCCTTCCGGGACGGCCGGGTGGTCGCACCGGGCGCCGGGGCGGAGCTCGCCGGGATCACGGCGGCGATGCGCGACCTGCGCGAGCAGCCGCTCGCGGTGCGGCGCGAGGTGTACCTGCGGGAGCGGATCCAGGTGCAGCACGACTGGTACCGCGCCAAGTCCCGGTACTGCGCCCGGGCCGGGGCGCTGGCGGGGGTGCTGGGCGTGGTGCTCCCGGCGCTCGGGCTGGTGCTCGCGGTGCTGCGGGCGCTCGGCGCGTTCACCTACGACGCGCTGGGCACCGTCTCGGCGGTGGCCGCCTCGATCACCGCGTGGGCGCAGCTGCGCCAGTACCGCCCGCTGGCCGCCGCGTACGGGCTGGCCGCCGACGAGCTGGAGCTCATCCGGTGCCAACTGGCCCGGCTGGACGTGGAGTCGGCGGACGCCGAGGAGCTCTGGGCCCGGCTGGCCCGGGACGCCGAGGACGCGGTCTCCCGCGAGCACACCACCTGGCAGGCCCGCCGGGAGATCCGCACCACCACCGACCGGGACCACTGAGGAGGCCGCAGGTGTCGTTACGGATGGTCAAGGCCCCGGACGGTCGCGCCCTCGCCGTCGAATCCCTGGGCGACCCGCGCGGCCGCCCGGTGTTCCTGCTGCACGGCATGCCCGGCAGCCGGGTGGGCCCGCACCCGCGCAGCACCGTGCTGTACCGGCTGGGGGTGCGGCTGATCTCCTACGACCGGCCGGGCTACGGCGACTCGACCCGGCAGTTCGGCCGCCGGGTGAGCGCGGCGGCGGCCGACGTGCGGGCCATCGCGGACGACCTCAAGCTGGACGGCTTCGCGGTGCTCGGCCGCTCCGGCGGCGGCCCGCACGCGCTGGCCTGCGCGGCGCTGCTGCCGCAGCGGGTCAGCCGGGTGGCGGTGCTGGTCGGCCTGGCGCCGCGCAACGCGGCCGGCCTGGACTGGTACGCCGGGATGACCCCGTCGAACGTGCACGCCTACCAGGAGGCGGAGCGCGGGCACGGCCGGATCGCCGACGCGATGGAGTTCCGCTCCCGGCAGATCAAGGACGACCCGGTCCGGCTGTTGAACGGGCTGCGGCCCGAACTGTCGCCCGCCGACCGGGAGGTGGTGGCCGACAACGGGCTGCGGCGGATGCTGCAGAGCAACTACCGGGAGGCGTTCCGGCACGGCGCGGACGGCTGGATCGACGACGTGCTGGCGTTCACCGCCGACTGGGGGTTCAAGGTCGAGGACATCGCGGTGCCGAGCTGGCTGTGGCACGGCACCGACGACCAGTTCTCCCCGGTCGAGCACTCCCGCTGGCTGGGCGACCACATCCCCGGCGCCGAGCTCTTCCTGGAGCCCGGCGCAGCGCACTTCGGCGCGTTCCGGGTGCTGACCACCGCCCTGGCCTGGGCGGCGGGCTGAGGCCTCAGGCTGTCATGAGGCCTCAGGCTGTCATGAGGCCTCAGGCTGTCACCGGGGTGACCGGCGCTCCCCCGCCCAGCACGGCCAGGACGTTGTCCACCGCCAGGCCGCCCATCGCCTGCCGGGTGGCGACGGTGGCACTGCCCAGGTGCGGGGCCAGGACGGCGCGTTCCTGGGCGAGCAGCGCGGGCGGGACGGCCGGCTCGTGCTCGAAGTTGTCCACGGCGGCGGCGAACAGCGCGCCGGACTCCAGCGCGGCGGCCAGCGCCTCCTCGTCCACCACTCCGGCGGTCATGCTGACCACCACCGCCCCGCGCGGCAGCAGGTCGAGGCGGCGGGCGTCCAGCAGGTGCCGGGTGGCGGCGCTGAGCGGGGCGGTGACGACCAGCACCGTGGAGTGGGCGAGCAGGTCCTCCAGCGGCCGCCAGGTGGCGCCGTCGGCCTGCTCGGGCGGCAGCTCGCGGCGGTTGTGGTAGCTGACCGGCATGTCGAAGGCGCGGGCCCGGCGGGCCACCGCCTGCCCGATCCGGCCCATGCCGAGCACGCCCAGCGGGGTGCCGGCCAGCTCCATGCCGAGCAGGAAGTTCGGTGCCCAGGTCCAGGGGCTGCCGGAGCGCAGCAGGCGCTCGCCCTCGCCGAGGCGGCGGGTGGCGGCCAGCAGCAGCGCCCAGGCCATGTCGGCGGTGGCGGTGGTGAGCACGCCGGGGGTGTTGGAGACCAGCACGCCGCGGTCGGCGCAGGCGGCCAGGTCGATGTTGTGGTGCCCCACGGCGTGGTTGGCGACGATCTCCAGGGACGGCCCGGCCGCGTCCAGGAACTCGCCGTCGACCCGGTCGTCCAGGGTGGTGAGCACGGCGCGGCGGCCGCGGACGGCGGCCAGCAGGTCGGCCCGGGCCATCGCCTGGTCGGAGTCGTGGCAGGTGACGGCGTGGCGCGCGGTGAGCCGTTCGATCACCCCGGGCGCGAGGCGCCGGGTGACCAGGACCGGGGGCGGGGTATGCTTGCTCATGGTCCCGCAGCGTACCCGCCGCCCCCGGCCGGAGGCCGTGCTCTCACCGGCGCCTGCACCACCGCTCACACCACCGCTCACACCACCGCTCACACCGCCGCTTACACCGGCTGCGGCTCCAGGTCCCGGTTGATCCGCTTCCAGCCGCGCGCCGCGACCGTGTTGGGGTGCTCCTCGCCGAACTGCCGGATCAGCTCGCCGATCGCGCGGGCCCGCAGTTCGGCGGCCTGGGTGTGCCGGCCGGCCGAGCGCAGGGTGATCGACAGGTTGGCCTCGCAGGCGACGGCGTCCGGGTGCCGGGGCGTGTAGCGCTCGCACAGGCCCTGGTAGGCGGCCCGGCCGAGTTCCTCGGCGAGGCCGATCTGGCCGTCGTCGCCGTAGGCGTTAGCCAGGTTGATCACCGCGTTGAGGGTGTACGGGTGGTCCGGCCCGACGGAGTCGGTCAGCCCTTCGACGGTGAGCCGGCCGCGTTCGATGGCGCCCTGGATGTCGCCGCTGCCGCGCAGGTAGATGCCGAGGTTGTTGGCGCAGGCCAGGGTGAAGGGGTGTTCGTCGCCGAACAGGCGTCGGTGGCCTTCGAAGACGGTGGAGCAGAGGTCGCGGGCGGCCTCCTTGTCGCCGGAGGCGCTGTGGTCGGCGGCCAGGTTGAGCGCGCAGGCGAGCGCGTCGGGGGCGTCGGCGCCGTAGCGCTCCAGGTAGCGCTCGTAGGTCTCCTTGGTGATCCGGCGGGCTTCGGCGAGCGCGCCGATGCGGCGCAGCGAGACGGCCAGGGACTTGGCGTTGCGCAGGTTCTCCGGCAGGTCGGGGTCGAGGACGTCGCCGAGGTCGGAGGTGACTTCCTGGAGCAGGTCCACCGAGCCGCGGTAGTCGCCGAGTTCGCGCAGGTCGCGGGCGAGGTTGGACTTGGTGGAGAGGGTGTAGGGGTGCCGGGGGCCGAGGACGGCGGTGCGCCGGTCGAGGGTCTCCTGGTCGAGCTCGCGGGCGGCCTCGCTGTTGCCGACGAGCCGGTAGTCGATGGCCAGGTTGTTGGCCATGGAGAGCGTGCGCGGGTTGTCGTCGCCGAACAACTCGCGGAACTGGTCGAGGATTTCGCGGTCGAGGTCGAGTGCGGCCTGGAACCGGCCGAGCGCCCGGCGGTCGGCGCCGAGGGAGCCGGCCGTCATCAGGGTGTACGGGTGGTGCTCGCCGAGCAGGGCCCGCTGGCGTTCCAGGGTGTCCTCGTCCAGGGCCAGGGCTTCGGCGTAGTTGCCCTGGGAGCGCAGCACGTTGGCGAGTTGGAAGCGCAGCAGCAGGGTCTGCCGGTCGTTCTCGCCGAGCTTGTTGGTCCACTCGGTGTCCAGGGCGTGGCCGAGGTCGCGGGCGCGGTCGAGTTCGCCGCGCTTCCAGAGGTAGCGGACGCGGTCGATGAGCAGCTGGCGGGTGTCCGCCTCGTCGCAGTTGTGCGCCTTGGAGGGCGACAGGTGCGGCCAGATCTCGTCGAAGGCGGGCCAGTTGGCGGGGTCGTCGGTGTCGCCGAGGACCGGCCGGGCGCCGGTCAGGATGCGATGCACCTCGTGGACGGCGATCTCCTGTTCGTCGTCGGTCATCTCGGCCCGGATCACCGCCTGGACGAGCCGGTGCACCTGGAAGCTGTTGCTGCCGGCGTCGACCTTGGCCAGCGCGTACCGGCCGATCGCCTGGATCACCTTGCCCAGCATGAACTTGTCGCTGAGGTCGGCGTCGTACTTCACCAGCGCCCGGATCATCTGGTCGCTGTAGAAGAGGTTCATCGAGATCGGCTCGGGCGCGAAGAACGCGCAGAGCTGCAACAGCCGGACGGCGGCCGGGGACTGCTGGCGCAGCCGGCCGATGGAGACGTTCCAGGTCGCGCCGACCGGGGTCGGGTAGTCGGCGGGGCGGGCGACGGCCAGCGCGCGGGCCGCCTCGGCGTGCAGTTGGGCGACGTAGGTCTCCACCGGGGTGCCGGTGGTGTCCAGCCAGGCGGCCGCGACCTCGACGGCGAGCGGCAGGTCGCCGACCGCCTCGGCGACCCGGTCGGCGTCCGGGCGGGACAGGCCGCGGGCGCGCCGGCACAGGTGTTCGACGCTCTCGCCGCGGGTGAAGACGTCCACCTCCAGCGCCTCGGCGTGCCCGGTCCAGGCCTGGTTGCGGGAGGTGACCAGGATGTGGCCGGAGCCGCCGGGGAAGAAGCGGCGGATCTCGGCCGGTTCGTCGGCGTTGTCGAAGATCAGCAGCCAGCGCGAGGTGGGCACGCCGCGGCGCAGCGCCTCCCGGGCGGCCTCGGCGGCTTCGGTGACGGAGTCGCCGACGCGCAGGCCGAGCCGGCGGGCGAGGTCGGCGAGGGCGGGGGCGACGAGTTCGGTCTGTTCGGCGTCGATCCACCAGACCAGGTCGTAGTCGGACATGAACCGGTGCGCGTACTCCAGCGCGACCTGGGTCTTGCCGACGCCGCCGAGCCCGTACAGCGTCTGGGGGGTGGGCAGGACGGCCGCCATTCCGCCGCGCAGCTGGTTGCGCAGTTGTTCCAGGACGGCGGCGCGGCCGGTGAAGGAGGGGTTGCGCGGCGGCACGTCCCACACGGTCGGCTTGCTGCCGGGGAAGCGCGGTCCGCTGCCGTTGGGCTCGGTCAGGGCGACGTCGCCGCGGCCGAGGGCGCGCAGCAGGGTCTGGACGGACTGCGTCTCGTCGCGGCCGACGAGGTCGACGGGGTTGCGGTTGCTGAAGGGCGCGGTGAGCCTGACGTCGCCGACGCGGACGGGGACGAGCTGGCGCCGGGTGCCGGCGGGGTCGGAGTTGACCACGGACTCCCACAGCGCCCGGGCCTGCGGGGAGCGCTGGTAGGCGGGCGAGAGCACGGCGACGGTCCGGTAGGCGGCGTCGATGCCGCGTTCGGTCTCCTCGCGCGGGTCGGTGCCGGCGCTGAGGTCGCGGGGCAGCACCCGGAAGCCGGCCCGGGTGAGCACGGACTCGATCCAGTCCGCCCACATCCGGTCCTCGGGGACGTAGGAGAGGTAGAGGTCGGCGGGGACGGACGGGCGGCGGCGGGTGAACGCGTCCACGTAGCGCAGCCGCAGTTCCTCGTCCATGACCGGCAGGGAGGTGACCTTGCGCTGGGTGATCATCGCGGTGAGGCGTTCGCAGGCGGCGAGCATCGAGGTGGGGGTGCCGGTCTGGTCGCCGAAGGTGGCGAGGATCTCCTCGTAGGCGTAGAACGGCCGGTAAGGGATCTCCACCGACCCCCAGTAGGAGGCGAGTTCCTCGCCGTTGAGGCCGGCCGGCAGCCCGTCGAAGCGGACCCGGGCGAGGGAGCGGCCGGCGTCGGCCTTCTCCTTCTCGCCCTCGTCGATGCGCATCGGGACGGGCAGGATGCGGATGCCGCGCTCGCGGTAGCGGTCGTGGATGTGCTGGGCGATCCGGGAGGCGCCGTCGATGGACTGGTCGCTCAGGGTGAAGCAGACCACCAGGTCGTCGGGCATCTGGACGGTGCAGATCTCGGCGATGTCGGACAGGCCGGTGCGCGAGTCGATGAGCACGTAGTCGTACCGCTTGCTCATGTCGGCCTTGAGGGCGTCGAAGAACTGCCCGCCGTCGAAGCGGTCGTAGAAGATGTCCCAGTCCAGGTGGGTGACGGCCTCGGAGTAGTCCCGGTTGAACTGGCCGGCGGACAGGAAGTCCAGGCTGCCCCCGGTCGGGAACAGCGGCCAGGACAGCGACAGCGCGTGCGGGTGCACCCTGGCGAAGTCCAGGTGCCAGCCCTCGGCGTGCTCGACCGGGCGCAGGGCCTCCTCGCGGTACTCGGCGATCAGGTCCATCATCCCGGTCGTGCCGGCCAGCGAGGCCGGGTCGAGGAAGGGGTGGAAGAACTTGGCCAGGCCCGGCGCCTCCAGGTCCCAGTCCACGGTGAGCACCCGGTAGCCGTTGGCGGCCAGGATCCAGGCGGTGTTGGCGAGCGCCATGGTGCGCCCGGTGCCGCCCTTGTAGGAGTAGAAGGTGATGATCCGGCCGTTGCGGTCCTGCTCCACGGACCGTCGCTCGGCCTCCCGCTGGGCGGCCAGTTCGGCCACGGTGAGGCCCCCGACGCGGAAGTTCCTGGTGGGGTTCTCGCTCATCTGGGTCGTCCTCCCAAGGGCGCCATCCCGTCATCGGGGTCATCGCCGTCGTCACGGTCTGGGTGGTCGTCGGGTCCGGAGCCGTCCTGCCCGAGGGGGGCGTCCCGGCCGAACGGGGCCGCGCCCGGGCCGCGCCGGAACGCGTCCCGCAGGTTCGGGCGGGGCGGCGGCGGATCCTCCGGCTCGGCCCTGGTGCGGCCCTCGAAGGCGTACTTGGCCTTCATGGCGGCCCGGGGCAGCGCGTCGTCGAAGTCCTCCAGGGTGTTCAGCCCGGTCGGGCCGCTCACGCCGAGGAAGCTGGGGCGGCTCGCCCGCCGGGTGATGCGCAACGCCTGGTCGCTCAACTCGCCGAGGTCGCCGCCGCGTTCCTCGCACTCGGGGTCCTCGGTGTTCCACGGCTCCAGGACGCTCACCCAGGTGGCGTCCGAGCGGTCGAAGCGGCGGACGAGCTCCCGGCGGTCCGGATCGCGCAGCGCCCACCGGTCGAGCAGGAGCAGGCCGGGGGCGGCCGCCTCCCCCTCGATGATCGACTCGACCTCGTCGTCGAACTCGTGCACGGTCGGCTGGAACCCCAACTGCCGGGCCAGCCGCACCGCGTGCTGGGCGATCGGCGAGCCGGCCGGGCGATAGGGGTGCCAGTCGGTGCGCCGGGAGCCGTAGAAGTCGGGATTGCGGTCGGGCGGCAACTCGCCCTGGTGGTAGGAGAGTACGGAGATCCGCAGCTGCTTGGTCGGCGCGCTCACGTTGAAGGCGCTGGGCAGCCCGTTGAAGTCCAGCCGCCGCCCGACCGGGATCACCGTCTCCTCCGCCACCTGCACGATCCGCGCCGCCAGCCGGTGCACGGCCAGCTCGTACGCGGAGCGGAAGTAGGTGAGCTTCATCAGCGCGTACAGGCCCTCGGTGGCGTAGTCCGGCCCGAAACTGGCGTGGTTGAACTGGAGTTCACTGGCGACCTTGGGCAGCCGGTAGCGGCTCATCGGCGCCCACAGCACCGGCACGATGCCGCTGGTGCGCTCCGCGTCGATCGTCGCCGGGTACACCGGGCGGCGGGTGAAGGCGTGCCACTCCTGCCCGCACGGGACGCTGTTGAAGTACCGGGGCGAGTACAGCGGCACGAACACCCGGCACGTCGCCAGCTCCTCCGACAGCCGCTCCGCCCACAACTCCCCCTGGTGCATGGACTCGTCCATGAAGCCGACCGGCACCCCGGCCGGGACCGTGGTCAGCTGCAGCACCGCCTCGCACAGGTCCCGGTACAGCTGGCGGACCCAGTGGTTCGGATCACCGGCGCCGCGCGTGCCGGCCTTCGGGGTGTGCGCGTAGGAGAGGAAGAAGTACGGCCGGGCATCATCCTCGTCCCAGCCACGGTCGTTCACACGCGCCTCCCCCGGGCCCGTCGGCAACCTGGTTCCCGCAGCCCCCGTGCGGCGGGGTCTCAGTGTAGGAACGAGTGAGGACCCAAGGGAATAGCACAACGAGTCGCACGAATTGACATGACCGAAACGACACGGCTGTGCGCCCGCTTATCGTGGCTCCCGGGGCCTGCTCCAGCGCGCCCGACACGGAGTACAGGGAAGGTAGCCATGGACCACCTCAACTGGCAGAAGCCGAGCTTCAGCGGTGACCAGGCGGACTGCATCGAGATCGCCTCCGAGGGCGACTTCGTCTACCTCCGCGAGTCCGACAATCCCGGCCACATCGTCACCACCACCCGCACCAAGCTCAACGCCTGGCTCCTCGGCGCCAAGGCCGGCGAGTTCGACCACTTCATCGCCTGACCTCCACGGCCGGGCACGGCGCGGGCCCGCCTGGAGAAGGCGGACCCGCGTGCCATGCATGGCACCTATGTCCGATCCCGTCGATCCCGCAGCCGCTCGGACCGGGCCTGACACACACCGCCGACGGCGGCCGCCAGCAGGATCAGAACCAGCACGCCCGTCACGCCCGGCCCCGTCGGCGCTTGAACTCGCGCAGCAGGGCCAGCAGGTTGATCAAGGTGCTGGCCGGGATGTTGCCGATGGAGACGAGCGCCCGGCCGTTCAGATCGGTCTCGTCGGGCTGAGCGGACGGCCAGAGGAGCCCGAACTCTCGGCCCTCCGTGCGGAGATCGACGATCAGTTCGGCGATCTGCCGGCCGGTGAGCTGCCGCAGGGCCGGGTCGGCGGGGTGGATCGGGTGGTGGGCGATCACGCGGCGCCGTCCAGCTCGAACCAGACGCGCTTGCCGAGCTTCTGCGGCTCCGCACCCCAGCGGTGCATGAGCCCCTCCACCAGCATCAACCCCCGCCCGGACTGGGCGAACGGGTCGGGCTTCCGCTGCTCGGGCAGCACGGGACTGCGGTCCGCGACGGTGACGCGGAGCGTCCCGTGGACGACGGCGACCAGGACGACGGGCGCGGCGGTCAACCCGTGCCGCCAGGCGTTCACCACCAGCTCCACGAGCGCGAGTTCGGCATCCCCGATGGAGGAGTTGGGGTACCCGGCGCGCGCCATGGTGTCGCGCAACGCCTCGCGAGAGACGGTGAGGGAGGGGGAGTTGAGGTTGGGGTCACACATGGGGAATCTCCCAGCGGTGCAGAGGGGCTACGCACAGACGCAACTGACGACCCGTCTGATGCGCGGTTGTGGTTGGACTGTAAGGGGACAAGGTCCAACGATGCAACACTAACTGTAATTTCCCCCACACTGCGAGTAGCGTGAGCGCGCAAGGAGGCATGCCCGTGGGACTCAGGACCGAGATCAGTGAACGACAGCGCCGCTTCGGTGAGGAACTGCGCCGTCTACGCGACACCGCAGGCGTGTCGGCACCGGAGATCGGCGCACTGATGGGCATGAAGGGGCCAGCCGTCAGCCACACCGAGGCCGGGAGGCTGAGTCTCAACCTCGACCGCCTGCACATCTGGCTCGACGCCTGCCATGCCAACGATCCCGAGTACCGCGCTGCTCTTCTCGCCATAGGCCAGAGCAACGGCAAGGGCTGGTGGACCGACTACCGTGGCTACGTTCACCCCTCAGCCCTCGACCTCGCCGAGTACGAGGCCGATGCGACCCGCTTGGAAAGCTACGAGACTCTTCTGATCCCAGGGCTGCTCCAGACCAAGGCCTACAGCGAGATCATCCTCGAATACGCCGAGAAGAAGGTCGAGTTTCGCCGCGCCCGCCAGGAGATCCTGAGCGTCGAGAACGGAACACCCTTCCATGCCGTGATCCACGAGGCCGCGCTACACGCGATGTACGGCGGTCCAACCGTCATGCGCGACCAGCTGAACTACCTGATCGATGTCGGCAAGCTGCCCCATGTGACCATCCAGATCCTGCCGTTCGGCTGCACAGTCTTCGCCTCGACCGACATCCCGTTCATGCTGCTACACGGTCAGCACCCGAAGCTGGACACCGTCTTGATGGAGCAGCCGCACGGCGTCCCGTTCCTGGGCGATCCTGAAGCAGTATCGTCATACCGGCGGAAGTTCGAACGCCTCAGAGGCGCGGCGCTCCCACCCCTGACCGCCTCTGCGCCCGGACCCTCCCCCGCCTATCGCGACTCATGGGGTTTGCTCCAGCACATTCGTTACGCAGTACAGGGAAGGTAGGCATGGAACGGCTCATCTGGCAGAAGTCCAGTTTCAGTTACGAGACCAACTGCGTCGAAATTGCATCCGCCGGCGACCTCGTCTACATCCGCGAGTCCGACGACCCCGCCCACATCGTCACCACCACCCGCGCCAAGCTCAACGCCTGGCTCCTCGGCGCCAAGGCCGGCGAGTTCGACCACTTCACCGCCTGACCCACACGGCGCGGAAGGGGGGGGGGGGGGGGGGGGCGCGGGGGGTGCGCCCCCCCCCCCCCGCCCCCCCGGCGGTCTTTTCCCACCACACCCCCGCCGCCCCCCCCCGGGGGGTTGGGGCGGCCCCCGCCACGGGGGGGCCCCCCCCCTTCCCCCCAGGTACCGCCGTCACACTGCGGCAGGCCTCGGGACGATCCAGAGCTCGGCCGGGCCGCTTATGATCACGGACTCCAGGCGGGCCGGCGTCGGGCTGGCCGGGTCCAGGGCGCTGCCGGGGTAGGCGCCGAAGAGGCCTTCCAGGGCCACTTCGGCCTCCAGCCGGGCCAGGGGTGCGCCGAGGCAGAAGTGCGGGCCGTAGCCGAAGGACAGGTGCTCCTTGTCGGGGCGGGTCGGGTCGAAGTCGTCCGGCCGGTCCGGGTGGACCTCCGGGTCCCGGCCGGCCGCGCCGAATCCGAGCAGGATCGGCTCGCCCTGGCGGATGACCACGCCGTCGCCGAGGTCGATGTCCTCCAGCGGGTAGCGGAGCGGGATGTGCATCACCGGGCTCTCGTGGCGCAGGGTCTCCTCGATGACGTCCTCCCACGCGAGGGTGCCCTCGCGAACCTGGGCCAGGTAGCGGGGGTGGGTGAGGAGCGCCTGGACGGCGCTGGTGATGAGGTTGACCGCCGTCTCGTACCCGGCGCCGAGCATCAGGAAGAGCTCGTCGCGGGACTCCTCCTCGGCGCGGCCCGTGTCGCCGCCGGTGCTGACGGCGGCCACGTCGCTGGCGAGGTCGGGGCCGGGGTCGCGCCGTTTGAGCTCCAGCAGTTCGACCAGCACCACGTTGATCTCCGCCCGCGCGACCGTCATCTGCTCGGTCGTCGCCGTCGTCGTCAGCAGGGTGTCCATCGACCGGCCGATCTGCGGCCGCATGTCGGCGGGTACGCCGAAGAGGTCGCAGATCACCGTCATGGTGAGCGGGAGCGAGAGGGCCCGGCGGATGTCCACGGCCTCGCCGGGGGCGAGGTCACGGAACGCGCCGACCAGGGCGGCGGTCGTCGCCTCGATCCCGGGCCGCAGCGAGGACACCCGGCGGGGCGAGAACGAGGGCGCCATCCGTCGTCGCGCCGAGCGGTGTTCGTCGCCGTAGCGGTTGAAGAAGTTCTGCTGGAACGCGATCGGGCCCATCGGCCACCCCTCGGGCACCGCGGCCAGGCCGGGCCAGTGCTTGCGCGGGTCGCGGGAGACCCGCGGATCGCCGGTCAGGGCGCGGATCACCGAGCTGCGGGTCACGGACCAGGCGACGATGCCGCCGGGGAGTTCGACCCGCACGGCGGGCCCGGCGGCGCGGAGCTCCGCGTTCTGCTGGTGCAGGGCCCGGCCGGTCATGTCCAGCACCGGGCAGCCGTTGTCGTCTGGAGCCATGGCATTGCTCCTCAGGATCTCTCGGGGGGCGCCCCCGGCAGTCCGTGTCCGGGGCCTGTGCTCCGTTCTAGAGCGGCACGGAGCGGTCGTCAACGGACCGCGACGGTGTTACCAGGATCATCCAGCCAGACGGACTGTGCACCGTCTACACCGACGGTCACGCCGAACCGGCCCAGGTCCGGCCTCCCCTCCTCCCCCCACCACCACCGGCGGGCGCCCACGATCTCGTCCCACAGCCGGCGGGGCCCGCATTGCTGAACAGCGTCCTCGCCGTTCCACCTGGCGTAGCGAACCGAGGCCCACGATCCGGCACCGTCGGACAGTTGCATGCGAAAGGTGCCGCTGGGGTCGGCCTCGTCCCAGACGTGTTCGTACCGGACACCGGGCACTCGCAGGCCGATGGCGAAGGCTGCGTGCACGTCCTCCAACGCCAACTCCGGGTCCATTGCGGAAGGGCCCTGCCGGTAGTGGTCCGGCGCATCAGACAGCGGGCCGGTCACGGCATGCGGGCGCTGGGCTCGCATCCACATGAAGCTGACGTTGCCGACGAACCGGCCGTGCGACGCCTGGCCCCTCTCGCCGACCACCAGGCGCAGGAGCCCGGCATTGGCGTAGGAGGTGCCCCACGGGGTGACGATGACACCGCCGGGGCGGGTCTGCTCGATCCATGCCCAGGGCACCCTGCGGACGGCTGCGGTCGAGTGGATGCGGTCATAGGGAGCGGCGTGGGGCCACCCGGCCAACCCATCGCCCACCACACGGTTCGGCGCGAATCCAGCGGCCCCCAACCTCAGCGCCGCCTCTGCCGCCAGAACCGGATCCACCTCGACAGTGGTCACCTGCTCGTCACCGAGTCGGGCGCACAGCAGGGCACTTGTCCAACCGGTTCCGGTACCGACGTCGAGCACGGCATGCCCGTCGCTCACCTCCAGGTGACGAAGCATGTCCGCCACCAGGGACGGCATGGAGGCCGACGACGTCGCGGTGCCGGGCCCGCCACCGATCCCGTCGTCCACCTGCGTGACGACCACAGCGTCGGCGTCGACCAGCGCCCACCAGCCGTCCGGGTCGTCGCCACGGCTGATCCGCCGGTAGCCGGTCGGAGCGCCGCCGTCCGGGGCCCACACCTTCTCCGGCACGAAGGCAGAGCGCGGGGCACGCTCGAACGCGCCCCGCCACTCCTCGCCCAGCCCGGACATCAACTGTGCGAATTCCTCCATCAGTTGAAGCTCACTTCTTCGGCGGAGTGACGGGCTTGGTCCACTGGCCGTCCGACTCCTTCGGGGACTGCTTCTTGTCCCCGACCTCGCCGCCCTTGCCGTCTCCGTGCTCCCCCATGTCTGCGCTCCTTCCCGCCCGTCAGACCGGTCAGTCGGTGCCGGTGGCCACAGTGGCATCCAGCGACATCGACGGGCGAGAACACGCTAGGGGGATTCCTGCGAGAATTTCAACAATATTCCAGTGACCGACTAAAGATCTCCACGGAATGTCGCAGACCACTCGTAGAGCTGCCGCCTTGCGCAATCCCCGAACAACGCATTCATCTCATAGCGGGAAAAAACTCCAATATGCTCGGAGATGTCCCTGGGGTCCCGGAAAACTATGCGCCCAGTAAATACCTCCACCGTGGCCAACCGCTCATCGTAAATCGTAAATCGTGAAAGTGTTCATCGGGCCCTGCGGCAGGACAACCCCGTACGGAATCACGCCGATTCGGATATTGGGCAGGCGGGAAAGTGCGGCCAGACGCTCGATCTGAACCGACATGGCCATCGGACCGACCACCGCCCACTTGACGGCCTGCTCAGTCAGAAGGAACGTGAACGACTTGGACGTGTCATAGAGGACCGCCTGCCGCTCCAACTTCCGAGCCACCGCTTTGCCGATATCACCGGGCGAGTAGGCAAGACCGGCCCTGACGTACTCGGGCGTCGCCAGCAACCCCGTCACCATCGCCGGAAGGAAATACCGCAGGACGGAGGCGTCCTGCTCCAGCGCTGCGAGCTCCGCCTGCCGCTTCTCCAGCCCGACCCTCCAGGACGCCCGGACCTCCTGCCACTGCGTATGAGCAACCCGCGCGAGCGATGAGATTTCCTCGGCTATCTCCGACGGTACGCCAAGCGCGAAAAGAATTCGCTCGACCTCTACAAGGGTCGGTATCTTCTTCCCCGTCTCAATCTTGCTGATCGTGCTCTGCGTCATGGCACAACGCACAGCGAGCCGGGCCCCCGTAAGGCCGGCTCGCTTGCGCAGCTCTCGCAGCTTCTTCCCCAGCTCGGACTTGGACTGTCCGAGCCGTTCCGGATCCAGAGACACTCAGCCGCTTGCTCTCACGTACTCCGAGAAAGGAACGGACTCGGATACGGCCAAGCGCTTCCACTCGACGAATCGGCTCGGGTCGCCGTCGAACACCTCGCGGCTGATCTGCGTCCCGTCCGGGCGGTAGTTCATCAGGACCACCCTGGACTCGTCGAACATCCAAAAATCCTGATCCGGTAGGCCCGGATTCTCGCGGCCGGTCAGGTCGAGAATCCGGATGTCCTCGCCGGCCGCGACATTGTGGGCGTAGTGCGCGAACTCGAAGCGGAGATAGTCCGTCAGGGGTCGGGTGATCGCGTGGACGCGGCCGACGGTCCGACCGCTCTCACGGAAGCCCCTCACGCGCCTGGTCCAGGCCGCGGTGTCCTCCGCAGTGACCGGTCCACCCGCCAGGAAGCGCCGGATGGCGTCCTCTTCCTGCGGCATGGTGTAGACGGAACGGGTCTCCAGCCGCCAGGCATCGCTCGCCATGGCGTCGAAGTAGTCCCGCCAGTCCTTACCATCCAAGAGCACGGACGGCCTCCCTGAGAATGTGCTCGGGAATCTCCACCAGGCCCTCGCCTTCGGGCGCGGTGAAGCCGTCGAACAGGTCGCCCTGAACCACGAACGAGCCACGGTCGGTGGCATACACGTTCGGGCAGTCATCCCCGCCGCACTCCCCCGAGCCGCTGCCGCTGCCGTTGCCGTTGCCCGTCAGCCGCGTAAGCACCGGTTTCCCTGCCATGCCAACCTCCCACCCGCCGAACCCTGCTGGACCTTGCAGATACGAAGCTAGGGACACCTTGCGGGAGTGTCCATGCCGACTCGGCGATATTCCCGTGTTCGACTAATGATCTTGCCTTGGAGCCACCCACCACGTTTCGATCGCCCGGGAAGTCGACCCCGTCGGCATCCCGGGCGATCGCGACGAACAGCTCCGTCGCCACCGAACCTGCTGCGGGGGTTGCACAAGAAGTCGACTCCACCGACTTCTTACGCGGCACCGCACCCGCTGACCCGCATCCTGAGCGGCAGGCCTCACCATGCTGCCGCACTGCCGACACGTTCGACCATGTCCTCGCTGACGACTCCCGGTATGTTCCGGCAGCTCCTCAGAGCGAAGGCCCCAGGCAAGGTCCTTATCCCAGACCCGGAATATGCCCGATACTGCATGGACAGGCATCGAAGGCAGCCCTAGCGTCGTTGACGAGTTGGGAGGCATAGCGAGGTCAGCATGGCTGAGCCCCCGCAGCTACTGTCTCCTGCCAGCAAGTTCAACGGCCCACGCTGCGACGATGACGACTGCCCAACCGTGTACTCCACCGATCGCGGGACGTTCGCGGTCCAGAGCGACCACTTCACGGCCCTGAAGGCACCCATCGGGAGTCCGCCGTCGAGATTCCCCGACACGTTCTGAAGGAGGCCATCCGTGCTCCTGGATGGTGACCAGTGGCGCGCCCACTTCGACAGCTACCAGCACGAAGCGTTCCGGTTCGAGGCGCAGCCCGCCTACACCATGCCCAGGGAAGCAGAGAGCCTCGCCCGCTTCCTGCGCGGCGAGCCGAAGCCGATCGATCACAACGCGGCGTGGCACCGGAGGGTGCACGGCTTCGTTTCCTCGGGACGGAAGATCGGCCGCGTCCGGGTGGTGCGCCACCCCCTCACGGACTACCAGCGGTACCAGTTCGCCTGGGGTATCCCCGGCAACATCGCCGCCGGAGAAGACATCCGGATCCTGGACACCACTGAAGGGAACTTCGGTATCCCCGACCAGGACTGGTGGCTGTTCGATGACACCTCGGCAGTCCACCTGAACTTCCGACCTGACGGCACCCAGATCAACCGGGAGCTGGTCAGCGGCGACATGCGCCGCCACCGCGAGTGGAAAAGAATCGCCCTGGCTCACTCCGTGCCGTTTTCCGAATACCTGAAGTCGGCCCCACCAGCTTCTTGCGCAACACCCCATCCGTCGGGGCCGCGCCCCCCGGGGCAGGGGGGGGGGC